>DASPRM010000121.1 GCA_035624455.1 Terriglobales bacterium | reverse complement strand
CGATCTGTTGACCGAAGCAGCTCCCATGATTTCCGCTTTCTCCTAACTGAGCCAACCGTGTGATCTAAGGCTTTCCACGCCTCGAATGCCACGAGGTCGGCAGCTTGAACCCGTGCAGAGTCGCGCCATGAAACAAATGAGAGTTCTGGGTGTAGCAATCTGTAGAGTCGCTCGTCCCCCTCTCTCATCCATGTGTACAGCTGTCTAACGTTATATTCATTCTCTTTGCTGATGTCATACGCGACCTTACATACATCTTTCTCTCTCTCGGCTACATTCGCCACACGTTCAAGGCATTCGATAAAAGCTCTGTGGTATGCCATCGGCAATGCGTTTGGGAAAATCTTTGTTTGAGCGACTAGATCAATCCCAATTCCGATGCCTCCGACGCTGCTGGACGCGAGAATTCCGGTTAAATCTGCATACATCGCCTTGTTTTGATCGTGTGGAATACCCTGGTAGTCTCCACAGTCGCTCTCGCAGTCAGTGGCATGGAAGGGGATGCCTCCGCATCTCACCGTCCATTGGTCTTCCAGTTCTTGCCACCATTCCTCGTATCCGGCGATGATCGAAACGGCGATTACGCGCTCGTGTTTGGCATCTGAGCCATCATCGCCATAGGCGTAAATCACAAGCAAAGCCCCTTTCACGGGAGTCATTCAGCAAACGCCGCCAAGGCCGATATGACTGAGTCTGATTCGTCAGGTATATTGTCAGCCGAAGTTTTAGCCAGTCAGCCCTACTCCACGAACTCATCATCCCCGACTCGCGTCTCGAAGCGCGTGCTCTTCTTGATGAAAGCCAGCTTCACCACACCCGTAGGGCCATTACGTTGTTTGGCGACGATCAGTTCCGCTTCCCCATCCAGTTCTCGGCGTTTGTTTTCGTCTTTTTCGTAGACTTCAGGCCGATAGATGAAGCCCACCAAATCCGCATCCTGCTCAATCGATCCCGACTCCCGCAGATCTGAGAGCTGTGGCTTGTGATCGCCGGTACGGCTCTCCGGTGCGCGGCTCAACTGCGAGAGCGCCACCACTGGGACCCCGACTTCCTTTGCCAGCAGCTTCAGTCCGCGCGAAATCGCGGACACCTCCTGTGTCCGATTCTCATAGCGCTTATTGCCGCCGGTCTGGCTGGCCGCCATCAACTGCAGGTAATCCACCACGATCAGATCCAGCCCCTTCGCCTGCTGTTGCAACCGGCGCGACTTCGCCCTCATCTCCAGCACAGAAATTCCCGGCGTGTCGTCGATGTAGATTGGCGCCTCCATCAGCTCCCCCACCGAGTCCATCACCTTCTGCCGGTCTTCGCGGTTCAGGAACCCGGTGCGCATGGCGTGCGAGTCCACCCGGGCATGCGAACACACCATGCGCTGCAGCAACGATTGCCGCGACATCTCCAATGAGAAGATGGCAACGATCCTCCGGTCATTCACTGCCGCATTCTCGGCAACATTCATCGCAAACGCGGTTTTCCCCATGGAAGGCCGGCCCGCAATGATCACCAGGTCAGATTTCTGCAGACCATTGGTAAGCCGGTCCAGATCGGCAAAGTACGTCCGCAGCCCCGTGATCTCATGGCCCTGGTTGACCAGCGCATCGATGGATTTGAAGTCGCGCTCGACGATGGTCTTCACATCCGCGAAGCCCGTTCTGACCGCGTCTTCCGAGAGTTCCAGCAGCCCCTTCTCGGTTTCCCCCAGGATCAGCTCGACCGCCTCCGACTGCTCGTAGCTCCGCGCGATCGAGCGATTCGAAAGGTTGATCAAACCGCGCAGCAGCGCTTTGTCTTTCACGATGCGGACATGATTGACAATGCTGCTTCGCGCCGGCACCCCGTCCGTCAGCGAGGCGACATAAGCCACTCCCCCCACTGCCTCCAGTTGCTGCTGCTGCCGCAGTTCTTCGCACAGGGTGATGATATCCACCGCCCGGTTCTGCTCCAGCATCTCGGTAATGCGCGCGTAGATGCGGCGGTGCGAATCCAGCGAAAGCTTGTCCGAACGAAGCGACGCCGAGGCGTGCCAATAAGCATCATTGTCGAGAAGAATCGCGCCCAGGATCGCGCGCTCGGCATCAACGCTGGCGGGCAGCCCCCGCTCCAGGCTGTATTCGGTTGTGGCCATTGCTTGAGGGAACCCCCGTTTGTGAAAGGTAAGCTACACGGACCCGCGGACGGGTTCATCCGGCGATGTGGAAAAGGGCTGAGGAAAGAGCAGCCGTAAACAAAAAATTCCCGGCCACCAAAATGTGCTCGCGCACACAAAGCGCCTCTTGCGGAGGCGCGTTGGGGATTATGTCATAAGAGATTTTGAAAGGCGAAGAAAAAACGAATATAACAACCGACAAAGACGGCAGGCTAGCTCGCCCGTCGCGCAGGACGAGGATTCTCCAGGTAGACGAAGTCGAATTTGCGCAGGGCTTCCTTATCGCCTGCGGCGGCCATCTGCTCGATGCGCTCCATCAGGCTCCCGACCTCGTCAGGACTCATGTTGCGGGTCGCCGCCCAAAACTTGGGGGGGTTGATCCAGATGGGTTGACGGGTTGCCGACTGAATCTTGGCTGGGTCTGAGTTGGTTTGCATACGCTGCAAATGATATCGTTCGACCCCGCCCTTGGGAAGTGCCTGCTCTGCAAGCTTGATGAATAGTCCGAGGGGGTTCCGAACCGGGAAGAAGGGCGCGGCCACGCCAGCCACGTGGCCGCGCAGACTGCAGAACACTTTACATGCTCTTCTGCTCGCCAGAACTCTTCCGATTGGCCGATGTCAACCGACGCTCCAGCGTATCAATGAGTTACAAGGCTCAAGCCACCTGCCAGCCAGCCTTCTGCCGGGGCCAGTCATCCCATTGAGTACTGACCGGGCGCCATCTCTCCTGAGGTGTCCCAGAGGCGGCAGCAAACCGCACAGCGCCTTTCCCGTATCCAGAAAGCCAACCAACTGCCAGCGAACCCAACGCCTACAGCAGTAAGAAGCCTCGAGAGGCTTTGCTTGCTGCCCTCCGGCACCGGCGTGCCGCGAGACGCCACCGCATCGCAGAGTGGCTTCGGCGTTCGACCCATTAGCCCTCATCGCGCCGAGGGTGCGCTGAGGACCGCATTTAGCATGCAAGTATCTGCACTCGCGATGCAGTGCACTTTGCCGGAATGCAATGAGCCACGCAATAGCCGTCAATGCCGGTGCTGTGCAGAACTTGTGCGCTTCGTGACTTACCTGTGGAAACCTAAGGAAAAGCCGGGCCGATTTACCGAAACGGGAACGCGTCCGCTTCCCCATTCAGGCATAAGACCTGTCCATATGGATCTCTCAGATTGGGGTACAAAAAATAACGCTTTAATTCCACGTTTTCAGCCGCGGCCAGGCTTCCGCCAGCGGTTTCTTGAAGTCGCGGCAGATCAGGATGGTGTAGTGCTCCCAGCCCATGCCCCAGTAGGGAGCGTTCACCGGACCCTGCTCCACGCTGCCGCACCAGTACTCGGCATCCTTGAGCCTCCACTCCAGCAAAATCACGCTCTCGCCGGTGTACTCCCTCGGCCCCCAATAGTAATAATTCTGGTGAGCACTGATTGCCTTGGGCAGGCCGTAACGCGGACCGAAAAAATCGATTGCCCCTGCTCCACCGTAGTTGCCGGCGAGAATCGCAGTCTTCGCTCGTTGTTCCGGCGGCAGCGAGTTGTAAACCTGGGCCACCGTCTCCACCATCTCCGGCCAGCCAAACTCGTCGGCGAAATACTGTGGCAGCAGCGATTTCATCCCGGTCTCAGTGCGGGATATGCCGATTCCGAGGGCGCTGAAATAAGGCAGAACCCTATCCGGCGGAAGAATGGGCAGAACGACCGGCGCCGACAGGCAACCCCCGATCAGCACCGTAACCAGCACCACCGTGCGCGCCCATCGCAGCCGCGGGCGCTCCTGCGCCAGCGTCTCCCAGAAGACGCCACCCGCCGCAAACAACATCGGATAGATCGGCGCGACGTAGTAATCCTTGCCGTGGAGAACCATCATCACCACCAGAAAAGCCAGGTAGCTGATGCCCAGGAACCGATACCGCTTCCCCTCGCGGTGGAACAGCAGGAACCCCAGTCCTGCGATCCAGACCGGGGCCGTTGCCGGATTCAGCATCATTACTTGCTGCAAAAGGAACGATCCCGGCGGCAACTCAATGTTCTTGTGCGTTGCTTTGACGTTGCGCAGATCTTCCAGCGTGGGAAATCCATGCTGGTACTGCCACACAAAATTTGGCAATGCAATCAGCAACGCGATCGCCGCCGCGATCCAGAACCATTTCGTTGCCAGCAGCCGCCGCTCCGGACTCAACAGCAGTCCCGCGACCAGCGCCCCCAGGAAGAACACCGTGGAGTGCTTGTTTTCCAGACCCAGGCCGAGCATCACTCCGCACCACGGCAACAGCCGCGGCTCCTGTCGCTTCACGGCCAGCACCAGGAAGTACACGCAGCCCATCCAGAAAACCGGTTCCAGCGGATTCATGGAAAGACGGTCTGCATTCGCCAGAATTGTTGGACAGAGCAGCACCGACACGCATCCCAGCAGCACTGCCCAGCGCCGGCCGCCAAACTCGCGGGCGATGAAGCCTGTCAGCAGGACTTCCATACACAAGGCCGCCGCCGGAAGCAGACGAATCGCATGCAGTGAATCGCCGAAAACGATGCGGCTGGCGCGCGCCAGCCAGGCGATCAGGGGAGCAAAATCAACATAGCCCGGCGCGAGATGATCGCTTGCGGCCAGGTAATACAGCTCATCGCGAAAATAACCGTACCTGCCGTTGGTCAGCATCTGGATCACGATGGCTGTCCCCGCCAGGACCCATGCGATCCAAATGCCCTCACTAGCGCTGCTTTTTCGCTCGTCGACGCGATCTTCGGTCGTGTGCACGCACGGAAAGTTATCACACACAAATCGTATGGGCGCAGGCGCCGAGTTGATGTTGAGCCACTTTGCGGGCGTGAGCGCAGCGGGAGCTCCGTGGTCTGGCTGCTGCTGACTACTGATTGCTGCTTCCCTGATGGTAGAATTTCCTCTGGCAAATCGCTGGTCACGAGAGTCTCTTTTGATCGAGCTGGCCCCCTCCATTCTTTCGGCAGATTTCGCCCATCTGGCCGATGACATCCACCTCGCTACCGAGGGCGGAGCCTCCTTGCTCCACCTCGATGTGATGGACGGCCATTTCGTTCCGAACCTCACCATCGGGCCGCCCGTAGTCGCCTCTGTGCGCAAGATCACTGAGCTGCCTCTGGATTGTCATCTTATGATCGAGGACCCGGACTTCTATATTCCGGCGTTCGTCGATGCTGGCGCAGATTGGATCTCCGTGCACCAGGAAGTCTGCTGGCACTTGAATCGCACCCTGGAATCCATTCGCTCACGAGGCGCGCAGGCCGGAGTAGTGATCAACCCGGCTACCCCGGTCGAGATGCTCAGCGAAGTATTGGACATCGCGGATTATGTTCTGGTGATGTCGGTCAATCCTGGCTTTGGCGGCCAGAAATTCATTCCCGGAGCGCTCGGCAAGATCGCCAAGCTGGCCTCGATTCGCGCCTCTCGAGCCCTGAATTTCCGCATCGAAGTAGATGGCGGGGTTGACTTGGAGACTGTCGGCGACGTGGTTCGTGCCGGGGCTGAGATCCTGGTGGCGGGCAGCGCGGTGTTCAGCAAGCGCGATCCCAAAGGCGACGCTCAAAAGCTGCTGAAGGCCGCCCACGAGGCAAGCTGGCAGAAAGTGTAAGCGACACGCACCACCTGGGAACGCGCCAGGTTCAACTTAGATGACAGGTAGGACATGATGCAGAAACGGCTGCCGGTGATCGGGATAATCGCACTCGTGCTGGCGTTAGGCGCCTGCACCAACAAGAAGGTTAACAATCCGATCGCTGACGTTAACTCCAAGCAGCCCGACAAGGTGCTGTTCGACCGCGCCATGGATGCCATGAAGCACAACAAGTTCGACGTGGCCCGCCTGACGCTGCAGACCCTCATCAACACCTACCCGGATTCCGAATATATCGCCCGTGCCAAATTAGCGGTCGGCGATTCCTGGTATGCCGAAGGCGGCACCGCTGCGCTCACCCAGGCCGAGAAGGAGTACCAGGATTTCATCACCTTCTTCCCCAACATGCCGGAAGCTGCCGAAGCTCAGCTGAAGGTTGCCAACATTCATTATCACGAAATGGAGAAGCCGGATCGCGACTTCACCCATGCCATGCGCGCCGAGGATGAGTACCGCAACCTGATTCAAACCTACCCCGACAGCAAGCTGATTCCCGAAGCCAAGCAGCGATTGTTGGAAGTGCAGGAAGTCCTGGCCGAGCGTGAGTTCCGCATCGGACGCTTCTACTTCAACCGCGAATCTTATCCGGCGGCCATCGCACGCTTGAGATCACTGGTCGACACCTACCCGCTCTACAGCCAGGCCGACGAGGCTCTGTTCCTGCTCGCAAGTTCCTATCAGCGCCAGCTCGACAATGTGCGGGCGGCGCGTGGTCTTCCGGAAAACGTGAAAGGGCAATTGATCCACCAACTCCAGGATCAGGCGGCGGAAGCCTACTCTCGCATTATTACCCGTTATCCGATCATGCCACGGGCGGGCGACGCCCGCGCCCGCCTGCAGGAGATGAAGCGTCCCGTGCCCACGCCCACGCCCCAGGCCATCGCGCAGAACAAGAAGGAGGAGGAAAGCCGCAGTGCCGCCGGCATGGTTGACAAAGTCATGGGCAATTTCCGCAAGGGCCCGGACGTGGCTCATTCCGCAAAGTATGGCGAGCCCTCGCTGAAAGATCCCGAGCAAGTCAGCGCGCCGGAGATCGTGAAACACAACCAGGAGTTGATCCAGAAAGCTGTCACCCAGGGTTCACAAGCAGGCACCGGCGCACTCAGTGGAGAAGTGGTAAAACAGGGCGCTCCTCCACCCAACCAGGAACCCCCGCGTTCGGCGAGCAGCGCGCCGGCGGATTCCGCAATTCCTGAGCTCACGCCTCTCCCCGACCCCAATGCCACCACTCAGGGGAGCGGTTCCAACACGCCGCCGCCGCAGGTTAACGAGGCAGCACAGCCTTCCGATCAGGCACAATCTTCCTCATCCTCTTCTTCGTCCACAGCTCAAGATTCCTCGACTGCCGCACAGGCTGCTTCATCTTCGTCCGCCGCGCCGCCTGCTGATGACAAGAGCACCTCCACCAGCAAGATCAAAAAGAAGAAGGGCCTGGGCAAGCTGAATCCCTTCTAACGGGCATCAGCTCAGCAGGCGGGTGTAGGGCAGGCAATCTTGCCTCACGGGTTGTGTAGACAGCCCCTCCATCCCGAGTACTTATTACAATAATGACGAACAATACCCTCGATTCCTTCTATCCAACCCATAAATTCTTTGAATTTTAACTATTGCATTGGTTTCGTTATAAGTACTCTCAATTAGGGATGCTTGTAAGGCGCTCGCGCCTGCCACATCCAGCCGCCCTTTGTGGAAGGACAGAGTCAATCAGAGTGCAACCCATGACCCAGCAGGAAAAGAAACAGCGCGAACTAAGCAACGCTGCCACCGCCGCGAATCCAACCAGGAATCTGGACCTGATCCTCGAATTGGATCGCAAGATGCTCGAGTTCTGCATGGGTATCTACAGCATCTCGCCTCGCGAGAAACTTAGGATGCGCGCACAAATCCAACGCCTGCACGCTGCCTTCAAAAAGCAACTGGCTCCGGAGCAGTAGCCGCGCTTCGCTTTTCCGCAAATGGGAAGTTCGAATCTGAATTCCCAACCCACTGGTGCTATGACCTTTAGGGTACCCGTTCGATTGACTTGCCTCTACAGAACAAGTAACGTTCCTGTCACTCCCGCCGGTAACGAGGTTAGTGTCCGTGGCGTTGAAGATTTTGCTGGCCGATGACAGCATGACCGCCCAGAACATGGGCAAGAAGATTCTCACTGATGCCGGTTTTGACGTGGTGGCCGTCAGTAATGGCGCCGCCGCCATGAAGAAAGTGGCCGCTGACAAGCCCGACATCATCATCCTGGACGTCTACATGCCCGGCTATACCGGGCTCGAGGTTTGCGAGCGCATCAAGAACTCCCTCGAGACCTCGTCTACGCCCGTGCTCTTAACCGTCGGCAAGATGGAGCCTTTCCGCCCGGAAGAAGCCAACCGCGTACGCGCCGATGGGGTCATGATCAAACCCTTCGAAGCCACCGATCTCACCGCCGCTGTGCGCACCATCTTGGAGAAAGTTCATGGCGGCGCACTCCCTGCGGCTCTGAGTGCGCCCGTAGCCCCGCCTCCTAAGACCAACGGTAATGGGCAAAAGCTGAGCCTGCCTGCGGTTCTGCGGGATTACGAAGACACCATCCGGTTGACTCCGGAAGAAATCAAAGAAATCGAAATCCAGGACGCGCACTACGAAGAGTGGAAGAGCAGCGCCGCGGCTGAAGCCGCGGAATACAGTCCAGCAGAACCGTCCGTCGCCGGCACCGGCCCGTCATCGTCCAGTTCGCAGGTTTCACAGCCCCTGATGTCAGCGGAAACAGCGTCTTCCGCGGCAGTCGTCGATCCGGCAACTCCGCTCCACCAGGACGAGTTAAGCGGACCTCCTGCAGCGCCTCCCACCGAGGACTACGGATTCGCTGTGGGCGCGAACCCGCTCCCTGCCGCCAACGCTGCGCCAGCCGCGCCGCTGGAAATCCCACTGACCGAAATTCCCGCGTTTGGAGTCGATTTCGCCGAGGCGAATACCGCGAACGCGGCTCCCCCTGCTTCGGGGCAAACAGCTGAGCCGCTCACCGCTTTGCCCGAGCCTGAAAAACAGGAGTATGAGTTGGAGTCCAGCCAGGCCGCATCCCCCGAGGCGGTCGGCTTGCCTCCCCTGCCCGAGTTGGAATTCACCGCTGCACCAGTGGAAACGGGCGAGATCCAGGCCGCCACCGCTCCCGAACTCGATCTCACGGGCTCACCGGCGCTGGGCGAGGTAACGGTAGCTACCGATCCTGCGCTGGTCACCAATACAGACGAAGATGTGGCGCAGTTTGCCGTGAAGGTCGGGCAGGAGCTTCCCGACGATATCTCGACCGAAGCCGCCGCCGAATGGCCGAGCGCAGAAACCACCGAGCCATCTCCCGCAGCCGAGGCTTGGTCAGAGCCACTGATCGATACGGCAGCTACAGATGTTCCGCCGGCCTGCCTGCCTGAGCTCTCTGGCCTGCAAATGCCGCCTGAACCAGCAAGCACTTCTTTTGGCGAGAGCATGCCGGAAGCTCCCTCATCCGCAAGCATGAGCTTCGGATCGGTCGCTTTTGGCGACGTTCTCCAACCTCAGGCCGATCGTGAGGAGGAGACGCAGAATTGCGAACCGGTCGTAGACACTCCGCTGGCCGATGTGGCCGGACCCGCGGCAGCAGAAGCGGCTGAACCTGAGCCAGCCTTACCTGAGCCAATCGTGACTGACACCGAAGCTGCCGACAGCGCCTCCACCAGCGCTGCCGGAATGATGTGGGAAGTGAGTGGCTCTCCTGCCATTAGCTTCGAACAGGCAGCAGAAAAGCTGGAGGTGGCGGACCCGGCAGAAACCTTTGCCGAAACCAACGACACCGGCGAAATTACGGCTGAACCAGCGGGCGCGGATGCGCGCATCCACGAGCTCATCGAAGTCAATGAATCGGCGGCCATCAGCACGTCAGAAATGAATCTCCCGCCGGCTTCCGAGTGGTTCACTCCGGCCCGGCCAAACACCCAAACAGAGAGCAGCGATCTGGAACCGTTGCAGGAAGAAGCGCCAGAGGTAGCGCCGGCTAAAACCTATCTCGCGGCCGAGTTACAGGAAGCAGCGCCAGAAATATCAGCGGCGAAGACACCCGTGCCGGAAGAACCGGCGGCGGAGGCGATTGTCGAGGCGTCACCAGCTTTTGCTCCACTCGCCGAAGCCACAGCCGCGGCCGCTGCCCGCATGGATCAGCCCCCCGGCGACGACCAGATCGAACGCGCCGTGACCCGGGCTCTGGAACGCCTGAAGTCACATCTGATCAGCGAAATCTCCCGCGAACTGGGATCGAAGTAATGGGGTCCATCCCCGATCTGAGCCGGGGAGTCTGACAGCAGTTTCGCCGGGAGGATAGGCGAAACAACCAGGCGGATTTTCCGCCTCTGGCTTCCCGAATGACGATCTGCGGCGGAAGCAGATGTTGAATCGGTATCCAACCACCTACCGCCGCCGATAAAAAATGTTGAACTCGAATCCCGGATTCACCGGGAACAGTTCTGCCACCTTGCGCAGGCGCTCGGCCAGAGCCTGCGGCGCAAGCAGAGGATACTCGCGTTCGCGCAGGTCGTAGTATTCGACGTCGGTGAAGATCGACAGCATGTAGATTGCAATAGCATCGGAAAAAGCCGCAGAGAAATATTCGTTCTTGGCTCGTTCGCCATCCGGAATGCCGCTGGTGGCGGCTTTGCGAAACTCCCAGGCATCTAGTCCGGTCTCGCCGCGCTGCTTGTCCTCCACCTGTTTCCAGACCAGGTCTCCAAAATCCGCCGGCACACCCACGCGTTCCACAAAAGCATGGGCCACGTTGATATAGAACTCGAAGGCGAGCGAGAAGCGGTCGTCCATCAGCCGCGTGGAAATGAACACGCACTGCGAAGTGCCCAGGTTCAGGTTCCGGTGGCACACTGCGTGATCGCTCAGCGCCACGTCGTAGCGGTCGGCGATAACGGTTTCCTCACCCTGGCTGACCGTCAGCGGAACGAAGTAGTAGGCTTTGCGGTCGAGGGCTGAAGCTACCGGGCGAGGCACCGCTGCCACCATGCGCTCGACGTCGGCAAGGTTCACACTGGAGCCGTCCCGGAGTGCATAGCAGATCCCGTTGACCGCCTGCGAGACTGGAGTCTGGCGCACAACCTCGGAAGGTGTAAGTGTAGCGGCTTGGGCTGCCTCGGCCATGTAGCAGCATTTTAACGTATTGGACCCCGTGGGAACGGACGTCCCCGTCCGTTCAGGCGGAGCGAAGCTCCGCAGCCAGCTCTGCCCCCTTCTCCAGCCTCGGATTAGAATGTTTCTCTGCTGAAGTGAAGAACCTGCTCAAAAGCGCGGCGCTGGGACTGGTCGGAGCCGGAGTGTTCTCCTTCTTCTTCATGATGGCGCTCATTCCCACTCTGGCGGTTATCGCGCGCAGCACCACCCGGATTAATCAGCAATCGGTAGTAGTAGATCCGGCCTGGGCAGTGCGCATGGTGGGAATCCCGCTGGCCGCCGTGGCGTTTGCCGTCTGCTTCGCCTTGGCCAGGCGCAGGTTTCGCCGCCAAGACCAGGCAAGATACTCACCCGGCTCATCCGCTCTTCAGGTGCATCAATGAAGCAGCCGAGGCACAAAAGCAAATTCCAGGTCGGTGTGGCGATCGCCCTTCGCGTGCTGATCGTGACCGTTCTGTTTACCCTGGCCAGCTTTGCTCTGGGATTGCTCTTGGGTATCATAGGAGTTGTGACCGTTGGAGCCATCCGCGGCGTGCGTCCCGATATGACCGTGGCTTACCGCTTTGTGGCCGCACCACTCGCCGTGTGCGGATCAATCGTGACCTTCGTTGCCATGCTCGTGTATGAGATCCGCCGGCAGAGCCGGCTCCCCGTCGCCTTCGCCTCGAAAACACGAACATCCCTCCCGTAAGCGGTTTGACCCTCCCCAAAACCGTTCATTAGACTCATTGATTCGATAAGAGGAATTTGTCATGGCAGAAACTATCCACATCAAGCTTCCTGACGCCAGCGTGAAGGAAGTCCCCAGGGGAACCACCGCCCTCGACATTGCGAAAGCCATCAGCCCTCGCTTGGCGCAGGCGGCCTTGGTAGCGAAGATTGCGCCCGCATCCAACGGCCACAAACCGGGTCTTGACGCTGCCAAGGTACCCTCCGATGGCATGCTGATCGACCTCAATCGTCCGCTGGAGGAAGATGCCGAACTCCGAATCTTGACCGAGAAGGATCCTGAAGCTCTTCAGGTATTTCGCCATTCCTCCGCGCATCTGATGGCAGCAGCGGTGCTCGAGCTGTTTCCGGAGACCAAGCTTGGTCACGGGCCGGCTACCGAAAGCGGTTTCTTCTACGACTTCTACCGCCCCGCGCCCTTTACTCCCGAAGACCTGGAGAAGATCGAAAAGAAGATGCAGGAGCTGGTGGATAAAGACGAGCCTTACGGCCAGGAATTTCTTCCCCGCGAGCAGGCTCTCGAGCGCTTCAAGGCAGAAGGCGACTTCATGAAATGCCACTTCATCGAGGAATTCACCAAGCCCGGCGAAAAGGTTTCCATCTACCGCACCGGCAAGTTCCTGGATTTCTGCCGCGGACCGCACATCCCCTCCACCGGCCGGATCAAAGCTTTCAAGCTGACTAATATCGCCGGCGCCTATTGGCTGGGCGATGAGCATAATCCCCAGCTGCAACGCATTTACGGCACCTCGTTCTACTCGAAGAAAGAGCTCGAGGAACATCTCAAGCACATCGAGGAAGCCAGGAAGCGCGATCATCGCGTGCTTGGTAAACAGCTCGACTTGTTCTCAATCCAGGAGCTCGCCGGACCGGGGCTGATCTTCTGGCATCCCAAGGGCGGAATGGTCCGCAAGATCATGGAAGACTGGATGCGCGAGCAGTACCTCAAGCGCGGCTATTCACTCGTTTATACGCCGCACGTGGCGCGCCGTCAGCTATGGCAAACCAGCGGCCACGAGGGTTACTACGCCGAGAACATGTTTGACGTGATGGAACTGGACGACGCGGAATACCGCATGAAGCCGATGAATTGTCCCTTCCACATCCTCATTTATAGGGACACGCTCCGCTCCTATCGCGATCTGCCCATCCGCCTGGGAGAGCTGGGCACTGTCTACCGCTACGAGCGCTCCGGTGTGATGCACGGCCTGATGCGAGTACGAGGCTTCACCCAGGACGACGCCCACATCTTCTGCACCCGCGAGCAGATCGAGGGTGAGATCGCCGGCTGCCTCGACTTCGCTCTTGATGTGCTGCGCGATTTCGGTTTCGACGAATTTCAGGTCGAGCTTTCCACCTGGAATCCTGATGATCGCGCGAATTTCGTGGGCAGCGAAGAGCAGTGGAACATGGCCACTGACTCGCTCGAGAAAGTGCTCAAGGAACGCAAGATCGGCTACAAAGTCATCCCCGGCGAAGCGGCCTTCTATGGACCGAAGATCGATATCAAGCTGGTGGACGCCATCGGCCGCCTGTGGCAGCTCTCCACCGTGCAGTTCGATTTCAACCTGCCGCAGCGCTTTGCGCTGGAGTACGTCGGCGAAGACGGCCAGCGCCATCAGCCCTTAATGGTGCATCGCGCTCTGTACGGGTCGGTGGAGCGATTCTTCGGCGTGCTGATCGAGCACTACGCCGGAGCCTTCCCGGTGTGGCTCGCGCCGGTGCAGGTGGTGATGATACCCATTGCCGAGCGGCACGTGGAATATGCTCGCAAAGTTGCGGAGCAACTGCGCTCAGCGGGGGTTCGGGTCGACATCGACGAGCGTAACGAGAAGATGAACGCCAAAATCCGCGAACATGCGCTCCAAAAGGTGCCCTTCCTGTTGGTAGTCGGCGACAAAGAAGCAGAATCGGACCAGGTCAACGTACGCACCCGCGGCCAGGAGAAAACCGAGACGATGGCCACCGCTGAATTCCTGACCAAGATCCGGGGACTGATCGAGAACAAGGCCGCAAAAGTGTAGGACAGGAGAAAGAACCACGTGGGAACGGACGTCCTCGTCCGTTCAGGGCGAGCGAAGCTCGCCTGCGCGTTTTCGGCACATGATTTTCAGCCTGGAGCCGCTCACCGCTCTGGTAGTCGGCGTGCTCTGGCTCAAAGAAGTCCTGCTGCCCCTGCAATTAGTGGGAGCCCTCCTGATACTGCTGGCGATGCTTTCGGCGGAGCTTCTGCCGCGCCTGCTTAAAGGGTTCACCCAGCGCTCACCAAAGCTGGAGCCACGCTGCGATCCAGCGGACTAGGCCAGCCTGGTTCCGTTTCGGGTTTGTGCACTAGCCCTGCAGCGTTCCACATCGGGACATCCGCATTGTTGATTGAAAAAATCTACGCCTCGTCTTCTTCCGAGTTCGATACTAAAGCTGGTGTTGGCCTCCTGATGGGGTCTGATTCAGCCGGCTGCCTGGAATCAACAGGGGAGGAAAGGCAGCCGGTTCGTTATTTCTATGCAGATGAGACAGCGCAATTCGAACCCTTTGCACACTGCCAGCCAAAAGCCCCACAAATGAGAGATCGCCAGTCCTGCCCGTGACAGGCAGGATTCCCTGTCCTACACTCAGTTCGTGACGATGCCAATCTCCTGCGGGAGCAAGCGTCGGATCTGCCATGCTCCTCGAATCCCTCCTTAACTCCACTCGCAAGCACCAGTTGCTGCATGCGGGCGATCGCCTCGGCGTGGCCGTTTCCGGAGGAAAGGATTCCGTCGCCCTTCTGCGGCTTTTGCTCGATGCCAGAGATGAGCTCGGCATCGTGCTCTCGGTGGTCCACTTCAATCACAAAATCCGTGGCCACGACGCCCAACAGGACGAGCGCTTCGTCGCGGCACTTGCCCACCAGCATGACCTCCACCTTCATTCAACCTCCGCCGACACCCGCGAATTTGCGCAGCAGAGTCGGATGAGTCTGGAGGCAGCGGGTCGTAAATTACGCCATCAATTCTTTCGGCAGCTGTTTGCAGAAAGTGCTCTCGACAAGATCGCCACGGCACACACCATGGACGATCAGGCCGAGACGGTGTTGCTGCGCATCCTGCGCGGCGCCGGCACTCGAGGGCTGGCAGGGATTTATCCCCAACTGTTCGTTGCCCCTGGTAAAACCATCGTTCGCCCACTCCTGGGGGTGCGCCGCAGCGAGCTTGCTGAATACCTGACGCAGATTGGCCAGCCGTGGCGGGAAGACACAAGTAACCTCGATATCCGCTTTCTGCGCAACCGCGTGCGGCATCGGCTCATTCCGACACTCGAGCAGGAATTCCAGCCGGGGATCGTTAGCACCCTGGCCGAGCTGGCTGACGTGGCGCGTGAAGAGGAGAGTTTCTGGAGTCGTGAGCTGGCATCGGCACAAGTTCGAGCGCGACTGAAGATCTCTCGCGCTGCAAAAACAACATCTCCGGGCGAAATCGGCTCCCAGCAAGCGGTCGTCCTGAACGCCAGGGAGCTGCGGCTAGCTCCGCTGGCCATGCAGCGTCGCCTGATTCGAGCTGCCGCGGAGGATCTCGGACTTAGCCTGGAGTTCCGCCACGTTCAAGAAATCCTGGACCTGATGGGGCAACGGTCATCGATTGCCACCAAAGGAATTGAACTCCCTTCGGGGCACTTGGCAGAGCTCTCGGGCGGGGAACTGCGGATCGAAAAAAGGTGTCCAAAGAGAATGCAGGAGCCTGGCGGCCATGGCTATGACTATGTGCTGCCGGTTCCAGGCGAAGTTCGGGTACCGGAGCTGGGCGTAGTTTTTCGCGCTCGGCATGTGGTTCCGAACCAGGAAGAGCAAGGACTTGCCCGATGCCTGCTTGCGTCCGATCGGTTGCATGAGCTGCGAGTGAGAAATTGGTGCCCGGGAGACCGCTTCTGGCCGGTGCATACCAAGTCTCCGAAGAAAGTGAAGGAATTGCTGCAACAACGGAAAATAAGCGGAGCCACAAGGCCCCTATGGCCAGTCGTCACCAGCGGCACGGAGATCATCTGGATGAGAGGCTTTTCTATCTCTGCGAACTATTTTGCCCAGCCGGGCTCGACGGAGGCGATACTCATCGAGGAGCTCCCTGAGTAATCGGGGCTTTCCTGTCTCGATTTGGCTGCTCTCGTAGGACAGGCAATTCTGCCTGCCTCCATCCGGTCAGTTGGCAAGCACGTACTTTGGATTGGTTCGATATGCAACTGCCATGCTGAGAGATATTTCGGCGTAGTACATTCAGATAAGGACAGAATGCCCGCCGATGGGGTTACAATGAGGTGCGCGGCAACACTTCGTGAGCCGGATCTTGCCCGTCCGCATCTAATGGGTGGGCGAGGTGTAGGTTAATATTCGCTAGTCAAGCGCCTTTGTTCGCTGGGTAACACTTTCAGGAGCTTTCGGTGAATTCAACGGTTAAAACGGTCGTCTTCTGGTTGGTAATTGTGCTTTCGGGTGTCCTGCTTTGGCAGGTCGTGAAGGCGGGCGGGACCAGTTCTAAAGAAAAGGACGTTAAATTCTCTCAGTTCATGACTGATGTGAACAAGGGCGCGATTTCTGAGGTTACCATCATCGGCACTGAGGTTCGCGGTACCTACACAGACAAGTCGACCTTCCACACCACTGTTCCCCCAAACTATCCCGATATGTACAAGGCCCTGCAAGATAAGGGCGTCACCGTAACGGTAAAGGATGTTCAGAGCGGCAACTGGCCGACCTGGCTGCTGAATCTGGCGCCGCTGATTCTGCTGGGTGCATTGTGGTTCATCATGATCCGCCAGATGCAGACCGGCGGAAACAAGGCGCTTTCCTTCGGCAAGAGCCGCGCCCGGCTGCTCTCCATGCAGCAAAAAAAGGTCACCTTCAAGGACGTGGCCGGCGTCGATGAAGCCAAAGAGGAGCTGCGCGAAATCATCGAGTTCCTGCGTGAAGCCCAGAAGTTCCAGAAATTGGGCGGACGCATTCCCAAGGGAGTACTGCTTGTTGGACCTCCCGGAACCGGTAAGACTCTGCTGGCCCGGGCAGTGGCCGGAGAAGCCAATGTTCCGTTCTTCTCCATTTCCGGCTCCGATTTTGTAGAGATGTTTGTGGGTGTCGGCGCCAGCCGCGTGCGCGATCTGTTTGAGCAGGGCAAGAAGAATGCACCTTGCATCATCTTCATTGATGAAATTGACGCTGTTGGTCGCCACCGCGGCGCTGGTCTCGGCGGCGGTCATGACGAGCGCGAGCAGACCCTGAACCAGTTGCTGGTGGAGATGGATGGTTTCGAATCCAACGAAGGTGTGATTCTTATCGCCGCCACCAACCGTCCGGACGTTCTTGATCCGGCTCTGCTCCGCCCCGGCCGCTTCGACCGCCGAGTGGTCGTCCCGCGTCCCGATGTCCGCGGCCGAGAAGAAATTCTGCGCGTGCATACCCGCAAGATTCCCATGGCGGATGATGTGGATCTTTCCGTCCTGGCCCGCGGCACACCTGGATTCTCCGGCGCCGATCTGGCGAACCTGGTGAACGAGGGGGCTCTGCTGGCCGCTCGCGCCAATCGCAAAGTCGTCACTATGTACGATTGCGAATTGGCGAAGGACAAAGTACTGATGGGCGCCGAGCGCAAGTCGATGATCCTCTCCGACGAGGAGAAGAAGGTCACGGCTTATCACGAAGCTGGCCACGCACTGGTCGCAGCTATGAGCAAGGATTCCGATCCGCTGCACAAGGTGACGATTATCCCGCGCGGTATGGCGCTGGGTGTCACCATGCAGTTGCCGATCGACGACAAGCACACCTATACCCGCGACTATCTGACCACGCGGCTGGCCATCATGATGGGCGGCCGTCTGGCGGAGGAGTTGTTCCTCGATACCATGACCACCGGCGCCGGCAACGACATCGAGCAGGCCACCGAACTGGCCCGCAAGATGGTGTGCGAGTTCGGCATGAGCGACCTGGGACCGATCACCTTCGGCAAGAAGGACGAGCAGATCTTCCTGGGCCGCGAAATCGCTCAGCATCGCGATTACAGCGAAGACACCGCCATCAAGATCGATCAGGAAGTGAAGAAATTGGTCGACACCGCCTACCAGACTGCCCACGATCTACTGGTGGGAAATCGTGAAATCCTGACCACCATCGCCATGGCGCTGCTGGAGCGGGAAGTCCTCGATGCTAACGAAATCCGCATGATTATCGAGGGCAAGGAGCTGCCGGTGAAGGTTGCGCCGCACGACGATGGCGGCGTCCAGCAGGTGCTGAAGCCGGCGCCACAGACCAAGCCTGGAATCGTGCCGGGAGAGCATCCGAGTCCGGCGTAAGCAGAAGCACATTTACGAAATCGGGGCGGCCAATGGCCGCCCTTTTGTTTCCTCCTGTGAACCCCCTCGACGCCGCAGTAAGCCGATTCGCTACAATCGCAATCGTGTCCATCCAGTTCAACGTCGAGAAGCGCGAGGGCGACGCGCGGCTAGGCAGGATTCGCACTCCGCACGGGACAGTTGATACGCCCGTGTTCATGCCGGTGGGCACGGTGGCATCGGTAAAAGGCGTACCGCAGGAGCTTCTGGAGGAGCTTGGCGCGCAGATCATTCTTGGGAATACCTATCATCTCTATCTGCGGCCGGGACATGAGCAAGTCCGCAAACTTGGCGGGCTGCATCGTTTCATGTCCTGGGAGCGCGCGATTCTCACCGACTCCGGCGGGTTCCAGGTTTTCAGCCTGACCGAGTTGCGCAGGATCAGCGAAGAAGGCGTGTCGTTTCGCTCCCATCTGGATGGCTCATCTCATCTGTTCACCCCCGAAAAGTCGATGGAAATCCAGATTGCGCTGGGCGCCGACATCATCATGGCTTTCGACGAGTGCACCGAACATCCCGCAGAAGAGAACAGAGCGCGACAATCCATGGAGCTGACCCTCCGCTGGGCTCAGCGGTGCAAGGGATATTTCGAGCAGCATAAACGGGAGGTCCCGTGGAGCCAGACCTCTGAGTTGGAATCCGCCGACAAAAGCGCTACCCAGGCTCTGTTCGGCATCGTGCAGGGCGGAATGCACCCGGAACTGCGCCGCGAGTGTGCCGAGCGTCTCCAGGAAATAGACTTCCCTGGATATTCGATCGGCGGACTCAGTGTTGGCGAGCCGCGGTCTGTGACCTACGAAGTGGTCCAGGAAACGGTGCGTCATCTCCCGACGCACAAACCTCGCTACCTGATGGGAGTCGGCACGCCGGAGGAGATCGTCGAGTACGCGGCCATGGGAATTGACATGATGGATTGTGTGCTTCCCACGCGGGCAGCACGCCACGGCCTATTGTTCACCTCCGAAGGCAGGATCAACATCAAACAGGCGCGATATGCGCTGGACGAGGGTCCCCTGGATCCCGCTTGCGGCTGCCGGGTCTGTGCGCGATATTCGCGCGCCTACCTCCGCCACCTGTATTCCTCGCGCGAGATCCTGGCCCAGGTCCTGAATACCGTTCACAACCTGGCCTATTACCTTGACACTATGCAGAGGGTGCGGCAATCTATAGAACTTGGGGAATTCTCCAGGTTTATTTCCGGTGTCCGGTCACGAGCGTTGAGCTCCCCTGCTCATACCTAAAGGGAAGACCCGAAGGCGTCCCCGAATGCCGGAGGTAGAGGTGTCGGGTCCCCCGTTCTGAGTGTGATCCATTCAGTTCCCGCAGGTACAATGAAAGGCCCGGATTGCACCATGTAGGCATAAGGTGCGTCTCTGGCCGGGAGAGTGGTGCGAGAGAATGAGCACGATCAATTTTGCCCTGTTCGGAATGTTTTTGCAGAGCTCGCCGGGTGGCGCCGGGGGCGGCATCATCATGTGGCTGCCGCTGCTGTTCATTTTCGTCATTTTTTACTTTCTCTTGATCCTGCCCCAGCAACGGCGTCAGAAACAGTGGAAGTCGATGCTCGGTAACCTGAAGACCGGCGACCGGGTGACCACCAGCGGCGGACTCAAGGGAACGATCATCGCTCTGCGCGACGATAACGTTCATCTCCGCGTGCCGCCCGACAACATTCGTCTGGAGGTAGCTCGCAGCGCGATTGTGGCCGTCAGCAGCGGGGAGGAAGCGACCACCAAAGCGGCGTCGTAACCTATCCCCTGCATCGGCAAGGGAACTGGAAGGGCGAAGCTCACAGTTATGGATTCATAGTTATGGAAAAGAACCTACTCTGGAAAACGGTCTTCATTGTTGCGGTGCTGCTGGTCTTCTTCTTTGGGATTTTCGGCATTCCCTCCAGTTTCAGCAAGAGCGGACTGATCTCCGCCATGCAGCAGCGGATCCATCTTGGCCTGGATCTGAAAGGCGGCACCCACCTGATCCTCCAGGTAATGGTGAACGATGCCGTCAAGGCCGACGCGGATCGCGCCGTAGAGCGCCTCAAAGAAGACATGCGTTCACGCAATGTCAGCTACGCCGAAATCAGCCAGCCCGACCCGCAAAACCAGCCCGACCGGGTTCTGCTGAAGGGCGTTCCACCCGAGTCGAGCAGCGAATTGCGCAACCTGGTAAACGACCGATTGCCTGAATACAACCTGGCCTCGGGTCCGGAGAATTCCTGGGTTTTGTTTATGAAACCGCAGGCCCTCACTGATCTCAAGAACCGCTCCGTAGCCCAAGCCATTGAAACGATTCGCAACCGCATTGACAGTCTCGGAGTAAGCGAGCCCGTCATCGAAGAGCACGGGCTTGGGCAGTACCAGATTCTGGTGCAACTGCCCGGAGTGGATGATCCTGCGCGCGTAAAAGAGATCATGCAGTCCACCGCGATGCTTGAAATCCGCCAGTCCCTGGGTGGTCCCTATGCGAGCGAGCAGGAGGCCCTGGCCGCGCATGGCGGAGTTCTTCCCGCGGATGCGGTGTTGATGAAAGGACGCAGCATCGGCAGCAAAGGCATCCCCGAAGGAACCGACGTTTATTACCTGATCTCACGCTCCTCTGCGGTTACTGGCCGCGACCTGCGTGATGCCCAGCCGACTCGTGACGAGAACAACCGCGCGGCGGTTCGTTTCCTGCTGACCGGTGAGGGGGGCCGCCGCTTTGCCGCGTTTACCGGGAGCCACGTTGGCGACTACCTGGCAGTCGTCCTCGACAACAAAGTGCAGGAAGTCGCCACCATTCAGGAGCAGATTCACGACGAAGGCCGCATCACTGGCAGCTTCACCGAGCAGCAGGCCAAGGATCTTGCCATGGTGCTGCGATCGGGCGCGCTTCCCGCCGGAATCCGCTACCTGGAGGAGCGCACTGTTGGCCCGTCCCTGGGTGCGGACTCGATCCGCCACGGCGTGATGGCTGCAGCGATTGGCCTGGCGGCCGTGATGGTGTTCATGCTGATCTACTATCACGGTGCTGGGATCAATGCTGACCTGGCGCTGCTGCTGAACCTTGTCATCCTGCTCGGCTTTCTTGGATTCAGTGGTGCGACGCTAACGCTGCCCGGCATCGCCGGAGTGATCCTCACTGTCGGCATGGGCGTAGATTCCAATGTGCTGATCTTCGAGCGCATTCGCGAGGAATTGCGCAATGGCAAAACACCGCCCTCGGCGGTTGAGCAGGGGTTTGGCCGTGCCTGGCTGACCATCGTCGACACCCACGTGACCACCATCGTTTCCGCAGTCATCCTGTTCATTTTCGGAACCGGACCGGTGCGCGGGTTTGCTGTCACCCTGACTTTTGGTCTGCTGGCAAATCTGTTTACAGCAGTGTTTGTATCGCGCGTGATCTTCGATTCCAATCTGCAGCGGCATCGCGCAGGAGAACCGCTGTCGATCTAACAGTACTAGCAGAGTAACCTCTGAGGCTGGTTACCTGCGCATAGACAAATTCGAGGCCAGAAACAGTGGAGTTTTTTCGCAATACTAATATCGACTTTCTAGGCAAGAAGTGGTACTTTCTCGCCTTTTCGCTGGTGTTCAGCGTGTCAGGAGTGCTGTCCATGCTGTTTTGGCATGGCATTCCTCTGGGCGTTGATTTTCGTGGCGGCACCCTGGTTTACGTTAAGTTCACCCACGTTCCCAACGACGGTCGCATTCGATCGGCGCTGGACGGCGCGGGCTTGAAGAACTTCCGTATCCAGCGCTACGGCGACCCCAGTCTTAACGAGGTCCTCATCTCGCTGGATCAGAAAGAGACCAGCGAGGCGGCCCTGGATGCCGGCAAGGTAGCGATTGTCAAGGCGCTGGAGAAGACCCCCGATCCTAACCGCAAGGATCTGAACAATGCCAGTTCGCAGGCAATTTTTGAGTATCTGCTGGAGAAGGATCCCCTGCGGCTGGGATCTGATGCCAACCAACGCTATCAGGCAATTGCCCAACAGATCGTGAACATACGCGACCGGCAGAATAACGGAACCCTGACTTCACTGGATCAACTGAAAGGTCCAGTGGACCCCGCCCTGGTCACCTCGCTCGGGGAGGGCTTTTACCTCTCGGACTTTAGTGTCCGAAATGTCGAGATCGTAGGCCCGCAGGTAGGTAGGCAACTTCAGACCCAGGCCAAACTCGCTATCTTATACTCTTTGGCCGGGATGTTGGTTTATTTGTGGTTCCGGTTCGAATTGATTTACGGAGTGGCTGCGGTTGTGGCAGTATTCCACGACACTTTGATCACCGTTGGGGCGTTCTCGCTAACCAACAAGGAAATTTCGCTAACGGTGATCGCAGCGATTTTGACCCTGGTCGGCTACTCCATGAACGACACCATCGTGGTCTTCGACCGCATACGTGAGAACATAAAACTGCTCAGGCGCGAGAACCTGGCGGACATCGTCAACAAAAGCATTAATCAGACCCTGAGCCGAACCATTCTGACCTCGGGTCTGACGTTCCTGACAGTACTCTCGCTGTTTCTGTTCGGTGGTGAGGTGCTGCATGGATTTTCGTTCGCGCTCGTGATCGGAATCCTCATCGGGACGTATTCGTCGATCGCGGTAGCAGCGCCCATGTTGGTGGCTTACCAGGAATGGCAGGCGAAGCGTAAGGGCCAGCGGGTTCAGGTGGCGGCACTGCCGGCGGCGCGGCGGGAGAAGATTCGCGCTCGCTAAGTTCCGTCGGCTGCGCCCCGGCAGCCGGGTCATAAGCGATCTTTAGGTGATGAATGCCGTCTGCGGCACGATGTCCCCTGCCACCGTTGCCGCCAAGTGTAGAATTTGCATCTTAACTGGCTTAGTTCGTGCACGGGTTTTACGGAGTTTTCGAGCATATTTGGGGAATGGGAGCAAAATCGGGCTAGTTGGTGTCTAAACATTCGCAGGCAAGTCAGCGATGGAGAATAGGCCATGTTTGAAGATAGCCTTCTGGAGTCTGGAGGCAGACTGAGGACGAAACGTGGTGCCACCACCATAGTTTCCTTCATTCTGCAAGTCCTCCTGGTGGGAATTCTGGTGTTGATCCCCCTCATCTACACCGAGGCCTTGCCCAAACAACAATTAATGACATTCCTGGTAGCTCCGCCTCCACCCCCGCCGCCTCCGCCGCCGCCAGCTGCGACGCCCCCGGTCAAGGTAGTGAAGGTGCAGAGCGATCTCCTTAACGGTCAGTTGCGCACTCCGACCAAGATTCCACAAAAAGTGCAGATGATCAAAGAAGAGGAGGCTCCCCCTCCGATGACGGCCTCTGGTGGTGTCGTGGGGGGAGTGCCCGGTGGCGTCCCCGGCGGGTCGATGGGTGGCGTGATCGGCGGCATCATTGGCAGCACAGGCACAACCACCGCCGTCCCCAAAGTGGCAACCCCGCAACGAGTTCGGGTATCCCAGGGTGTTTCAGAGGGCCTGCTGGTTCACAAAGTAGTGCCCCAGTATCCTCCCCTTGCTCGCCAGGCTCGGATTCAGGGGCAAGTCGTGCTGCAGGCGGTCATCGGGAAGGATGGTGCGATCCAGAATTTGCGCTTGGTATCGGGGCACCCGATGTTGGCGCCAGCAGCAATTGACGCGGTAAAACAGTGGAGATATAAGCCTTACTTCTTGAATGGAGAGCCGGTAGAAGTGGACACGCAGATAACCGTCAACTTCAACCTCTCTGGCGGTTAAAGCCAGGGTCTCCTGGAGTTTTTTCATTGCGGGTATGGTGGCGGAGATCCTCTCCGGAGTTCGCCACCTCCCCATAGCCGCAGGAAACAAAGAAACGCTGCCAACACTCGGCTCTCAGGCGAACCTGGGTTAGGCGGCGGGACGCGGAGCATAGCGTTCTCAAATTCAGCCCTGCGCGAATTCACGCCAGCTCACGCCTGAATAAGTTCTGAGGAGGAACAAGCAACTCATGCTCGTAGCAAATCTGGCATCAGCCCTGCTCGTACACGCTTCCACCGCTGCCGTGTGGATTTTCCAGGAGCAACCGGTGGGATGGGACCCGATCTCACTTTGGAAACAGATGGGCGTCCTCGCCAAGATCGTGGTCATCATTCTGTTCATCATGTCCGGTTGGTCGATTGGCGTCATGATCGACCGCTGGATGGCATTCAGCGCCGCCCGCAAGCAATCGCGCACCTTCGCACCCCAGGTAGCCGGAGCTCTGCGCGAAGGCAAGATCGACGAAGCCATCCGTATCGCCGAAAAGAACAAGAAGAGCCACTTGGCCAAGGTCGTAACCGCCGGACTTCAGGAATTCAAAGCTCACGGCGAATCCAGCGAAATTCCCGGTGAACAGATTGAGGCCTCGAAACGTGCGCTGGAGCGCGCTGAAGCCATCGTGCACGCCGAGCTGAAGCGTGGCTTGGGTGGTCTTGCCACGATCGGTTCCACCGCTCCCTTCGTCGGACTGTTCGGAACGGTGGTCGGAATCTTGAACGCGTTCCGCGGCATTTCCGAGCAGAAGGCTACCGGTCTGGGCGCGGTCGCCGGCGGTATCGCAGAAGCTCTGGTGACCACCGCCGTCGGATTGTTCGTCGCCATCCCGGCCGTGATGATGTTCAACTATCTCACCGGGCGTGTAGAGGCGTTCGACGTGGAGATGGACAACTCCTCCAGCGAACTGCTCGACTACTTCCTGAAGCGGCGCAACGTCGTCCGCAAGTAGGCGTTCAGCTTCCGGCGGGCTTTGCTCGAGCTCGGTGAAAAAGGTAAGCGGCTGTCGGCTGGCAGCGAGCAACTGCCGCTCTCAATTTGACAGCCGCGAGGAAGGAACAGGTTCCTATGGCATTAGCAAAACGGAATGAAGGGGCGAAGGTCAACTCCAACATCAACGTCACGCCGATGGTGGACGTTATGTTGGTGTTGCTGATCATCTTCATGGTGGTAACGCCCATGTTGCAGAAGGGCATCAGCGTGGATTTGGCCAAAACCAATAACCCGATCCAGATGCCGGATGCCGACAAGGAAGATGCGCTGCTGGTGGCGATCACCCGGGATGGCAGCGTCTTCTTCGGCACGGACAAGATTCCGGCTGACCAGTTGACGCCAAAAATCAAAGATCGGCTGGCCAATCGCGTGGATAAGCGCGTTTTCGTGCGTGCTGATGCCAGGGCACGCTACGGAGTCGTGGCGGAAGTGGTGGACAACGTCCGCGCTGCCGGTGTGGATCAGCTTGGCCTCCTCACAGAACAACGCAAGACAACGGCCCCGCCTCCGCCGGGAGCGGCAACCCCGAGTGGCGGGCAATAGAGGAGATCGACTATGGGAATGGGAGTTTCGACCGGTGGTCAGAGCGCGGACATCAACGTAACTCCGTTGATCGACGTGCTCTTGGTGCTGTTGATCATTTTTATGGTGATCACGCCGCTGACCCCTAAAGGGTTGGAGGCCCTGGTGCCTCAGCCACCGCCGCCCAATGCGCCGAAGAACGAGCCTACGGATCGGACGGTGGTCGTGCAGTTGTTGAAGTCTGGTGGTGGTCAACCTGCGCTTAAGATCAACCAGGAAGACGTGACCTGGGAGAACCTGCAGGGCCGGCTTTCGGATATCTACAAGACCCGTGCTGAGAAAGTCATGTTCGTAAAGGCTGACACGGATCTGCCATTCGCGGATGTGGCCCAGGTAATCGATATTGCCCATGCGGCTGGGGTGGACAAGGTCGGACTGATCACAGCGAAGATTGAAGCAGGCGGTTAAGGAATACAATACCTGAGTCCCGGCTGGTCTCTGGTCAGCCGGCCGGGCGACAATTGTCCGCGGAATTGTCAGCGCGAGTTTTTCTGTACAGCATCAGCTGGCGAGGGTTCCTGTTCGGTCGGGAAGCTGCATCCGAAGTTCGTTTACAGGCCGCGCGGTTAATTCATCCGCAATTCGTATCTAAGCCCTGTAAAAAGGGGGATTAATAAAGCAATGAATAGAAGCATAAAGGTGATCGCTTTCCTGGCACTCGCGACAGCGCTCATCACAACTGCTGGGTGCAATAAACTCAAGGCACGCGATAGGCTCAACAAAGGCGTGCAGGCCTACAAGAACGCTAAGTATGAGGATGCCATTGAGAAATTCAAGGATGCGGTCGCATTGGATCCAGCTTTGATTAATGCCCGACTCTACCTGGCCACAGCTTACGCCCAGCAGTACATCCCGGGAGCCGATACGCCTGAGAATAACCGTATGGCCGAGCAGGCGATCGAAGAATACAAGCAAGTTCTGGTTAAGGACCCGCAGAACCTGAACAGTGCCAAGGGAATCGCCTATTTGTATTTGCAGATGAAGAAGTTTGAGGACGCAAAAGAATATTACCGCAAGGCGACCCAAATCGATCCCAACGATCCCGAGCCCTATTACTCGATTGCTGTGATCGATTGGACCCAGGCCTATCAGCCACGCATGGAAGAGCGCAACAAACTCGGGCTGAAGCCGGAAGAGCCGATCAAAGACAAGAAGGTCTGCGAGGCCGTCAAGCAAAAGAACACCCCCTACGTGGAAGAGGGGATGACAGCGCTGGATAAAGCCCTGCAACTGCGCCCCGACTACGACGATGCCATGGCCTACATGAACCTGATGTGGCGCGAGAAGGCCGACATTGAGTGTGGCGACGCCGCAGCCCGCGAGGCTGATCTCAAGAAAGCCGATGAGTGGGTGGATAAGACCCTGGCAACCAAGAAGTCGAAGGCTGAGAAGCAAGGCCCGGGCGGCATCACCATGAGTGGTCAGCAGAAATAGCCTCTCGTGGCCGTTCCCATCCGACCTCATCCGGGCTGGGATCTGGATGGGGTCTTTTATTTCTTGCGGCGGACCTGGCTCCACCGTATGCCGCCCGCATTCGATCCCTTGTGATCCTCCTCACAGGCATTGCGATTGAGCCTTGCTAGAGTCGGGAGCGCACCCAAGGTCGTCCGGGCATCTCTGAAGTAAAATCGAATTGCCTGCTGCCCCGGAGCGGACACCCGCACCATGTTCAAGAAAATACTCGTCGCGAATCGTGGCGAAATCGCTGTCCGCGTGATCCGTGCCTGCCGCGAGATCGGTATTCGCTCGGTTGCTGTGTACTCTGACGTCGACCGCGCGTCTCTCCACGTTCGCAAAGCGGACGAGGCTTATCACATCGGACCCCCCGGTGCCTCCGAATCCTACCTGAACATTCCCAAGCTGCTGGAGGTCGCCAGGCATTGCGGTGCGGAAGCGATTCATCCCGGCTACGGATTTCTTTCCGAAAACTCGCGATTCGCACAGGCGTGTTCAGATGCAGGATTGAAATTCATTGGCCCGACGGCGGTCGCGATGGACGCAATGGGCTCAAAAACACGTGCTCGTCAGCTGATGGGCGATGCTGGCGTTCCCCTGGTTCCGGGATCCAGGAGCGGAATGGAATTCCCCCAGACCGCGGAACTCGCAGAAAAAATCGGTTACCCCGTGATGCTCAAGGCGGCTGCTGGGGGTGGCGGCAAGGGCATGCGGCTGGTGCGCGATCCGCGCGACCTGAAGTCCGCTTTTGAAGCCGCTCGGAGCGAATCGCAGCGCTCGTTTGGCGACAGCGAAGTGTATCTGGAGAAGTTTATCGAGAATCCTCGGCACATTGAAATACAGATTCTGGCCGACGAGCATGGCAGCACTGTCTATCTGGGAGAAAGGGAATGCTCCGTGCAGCGGCGGCACCAGAAGGTGCTGGAGGAGTCCCCATCCCCCATCGTCACCCCGGAAATGCGCCGGCAGATGGGTGAGGTAGCGGTACGCGTGGCGCAAGCCGCCAATTACACCAATGCGGGGACAGTAGAGTTTCTGGTCGATCAGGCACGAAATTTCTACTTCCTGGAAATGAACACGCGTCTGCAGGTGGAACATCCGGTTACGGAGCTGGTCACTGGGCTGGATCTCGTGCATCTGCAGATCCGCATCGCGGCAGGTGAAAAATTGCCGTTTGCACAGGATGACATCCGGGTTCGCGGACATGCCATCGAATGCCGTATTTACGCGGAAGATCCCGACAACAACTACTTCCCCAGCCCGGGCAAGATCACCCTGCTTCTGGCCCCTTCTGGGCCCGGCATCCGCCGGGACAGCGGCATGTACGAAGGTTGGACAGTGCCCATTGAGTACGATCCCCTCCTGGCCAAATTGATCGGCTACGGCTTCGACCGTGAGGAAGCCATCTCGCGGCTGGAGCGTGCCCTCTACGAATATTTTGTCGGTGGGATTAAGACGAATATCAGCTTGTTTCGCCGCATTTTGCGCGATCCGGATTTTCGTGCCGGCAAGCTGGACACCGGCTTCCTGGACCGCCTGCTCTCGGGCGATCGCAGAGACGCGGATGCCGACCCCGACATGCAAAAAGACGGCAAAGCAAAGATCGCAGCCCTTGCGGGCGGGTTGTTCGCGGCCCTGGACCCCCCGGGCTCTCTGAATGGCAGCGGCAACCGCACGGCCGCTCACGGAAACGGCGAAGCAGCCGCCTCACGGTGGAAGCAGGCGGGGCGCATTGAGGCTCTCGGGGGGAGCCACTCGTGACCTACGAAGTCATCGTCGACGGCAAATCCCACAAGCTTGAGCTGGCGCGCGGCGAACACGCCTGGCATTGCAAGCTTGACGGCGAAGAATTGCAGGTCGATGCCGTTCTGGCGCGTCCCAATGTGATTTCGCTCATCATCGACGGCGTAGCATACGAGGTCAAGCGCGAGCGCACGCCTACCGACCTGCACCTGTGGGTCAAAAATGCGCGCTTCGCGGTGGAGGTGCGCGATCCACGGTCTCTCCGCAGCCGCAAGGCAGCCGCTGGGGCGGGAGAAGGCCCGGTCAAAGTGCTGGCCCCCATGCCTGGAAGAATTGTTCGCATCGTGGCCGGCGCCGGGACCCCAGTGGAAGCCGGTCACGGGGTGGTGGTCATCGAAGCTATGAAAATGCAGAACGAGCTGAAGTCCCCTAAGCAGGGAACAGTAAAACAGATTCTGGCCGCCGAAGGAGCCTCTGTCAGCGCCGGAGAGGTCCTGGCAATCGTAGAGTAAGCCGAAAATTGTAAGCACGTGAAGTAGCAGTCGGTACTCAAAAGACGCGGGCTTTACGCCCCTGCGGGAGATAGCTTCTGACTGCTGATTTCTACCGGCCAATTCCTTCGTCTGCGGCGATTGAGGGAAGCACGCCGGTCTCTTGGCGAAAATATTCGTGACATAAGCAGAGATTGCAGGATTCCTGATGGGCAGGAACGCAGAGAAACTGGACGATCAGAAGAGATAGATAGGGCGATCCTACTCTTTCTTCTCCGCTTTTTCGGCGTTAGCCTCGCCATCCTTGAGGGACGACCTGAAGTTGCGAATGCCCTCGCCCAGACCTTTACCAAGCTCGGAGAGCCGGCCAGGGCCAAAGATGAGAAGGGCGATCGCCAGAATCACCAGAATTTCCGGCAAACCCAATTTGCCAAGCATGAAAGACTCCAGTCAGTCTCACCACCCGTAGCCGGGGTGCGAAACGTAGCTTCAGAGCTTATCCGTTAACTAGATTCTAGGCTCTTGGCTGCCGCGAGTCAAAACCACGAATCGCGCACTACATGGTTTGGCAGCCTTGGACCAGATGCAGGATTCAAATTTCCTGGATAAGTCGCGCTAAAAGGGCCGTGCGCGGAGCCAACGCGGCGATCAACACGGACTCGTGACGGGCATGCGCCCCTTCCCCGACCGCGCCCAATCCATCCAGGGTGGGAATACCGATCGCCGCCGTGAAGTTGCCGTCCGAACCACCTCCGACGGCCGCTTCCCCTAGATCCATGCCGAGCTCGCGCCCTATCTGTTGCGCTTTCGCCAACAGGCTTACGACCTCCTTCGCGCGCTCCAGCGGCGGCCGGTTGACCCCGCCCGTTATCTGCAATTCGCAACGCGGATTGAATGGCTTGAGGCTCTTGAACTTCCTCTGCAAGTATGGGACATCGCGCATGGTAGTCACGCGAACGTCAATTTCGGCCGAAGCCTCCGCCGGTATCACGTTGGAACGCGTTCCCCCCTGCACAATGCCGGGGCTGAGACTCACCCCGCGTTTCGCATCCGTGAACTCAGATATCGCGATCAGCTGACGAGACATTTCTACGATGGCATTGGCGCCCATTTCGAAATCGAGCCCCGCATGCGCGGCTTTGCCTTTTACAGTGAGATAGTAAGTGCCAACCCCTTTGCGGGAAGTTTTCAGTGCGCCCTGCAGTCCAAACGATGGCTCCAGTACGAGCACGGCACCACATTTTCTGGCGACCGACTCCGTGATCTGACGTGAACTCTCGCTGCCAACCTCCTCGTCACTGACCAGCAGCACAGTGATCGGCCGTGGTACACCATATCCGCAAGCGTCAATGGCCTCGATTGCGAAGATCATCTGCGCGATACCGGTTTTCATGTCGTAAACGCCGGGGCCCCACAGGCGTTCTTCGGCGATCTGAAAGGGCATGGTTGCGAGCGTCCCGAGTTCCCAGACGGTGTCAAAATGACCCAGGAGCAGCAGGGGTTCTCCATGCCGGTGCAGGGAAGAGCCCGAAAAATCCACCTGCAGGTGGTTGCCGGAATTTATGCCTGAATGGAACTGCGTTTTCCCGCCAAGCTTCTGAAATGACTGTGCTAACCGTTCGCCCAGACGATCCAGTGCCGGTTTTTCATGACTGGGCGACTCCAGTTCCACCAGGTGCCGGATGGTCTCGATCATCGCCCCCTGGCGATTTTCCACGTATCTCAGGAGCTTGCTTGACGCCTCGGAGCCGCCTCCGCAGCCACGGTCTGTGCCCGCAAGGGCCAAGCGATTCAACGTCCTCGTCTTGCCTTTCGCCAGCTTGGGACGCCCTTCGGGCGAGTTGCTTTTGCGAGGTGGCATATTGGATTCGCTATAATGCCCGTTTCACGCGCTGTGCGCCAGCCGGGTTCAGGCATAGCGTCGCGAAAGCATCCATCTCGCAATGCCGTCCGATTCTGAATCCGTGACTATGGCGCCAGCTCCGCCGGTCAACCACAGCGGTGAGGGCAAGACTGTGCTCGACATAAATGCAATCCAAAAAATCCTGCCTCATCGTTATCCGTTTCTGCTCATTGACCGGGTAACTGAGCTGACGCGCAAGCAGCGCATCGTCGCGCTTAAGAACGTGACCATCAATGAGCCTTACTTCGCCGGCCATTTCCCCGGCTTTCCTATCATGCCAGGAGTGTTGATGGTGGAAGCCATCGCGCAGGCTGGCGGAGCATTGTTGTTGACTGAGATTCCCGACCGCGACGCCAAATTGATGGTGTTCACCGGTATCGAGCGGGCTCGCTTCCGGCGGCCGGTAATTCCCGGAGACCAGCTGAAAATCGTTGTTACCGTGCTGGCCTGGCGTACCGTGGCCGTGCGTATGCAGGGAGACATCTTTGTGGACGACAAACTGGTCGCAGAAGCCGTAGTCACCTGCCGTGTGGTGCCCCGGGAACCGGAATCTTCCAGGGAAACGGAATAACCAATCTCGTCCACGGATGAAACCGTCGATCACGCATCCAAATTACGAATGAACACCTGTCTCGCACCTGCGCTACTCTTGCAACTGTCAATGCTGCCTGTCTCGCGCTCCTGATGCCCATTCATCCTACAGCGATAGTCGATTCGGATGCGATGATCCCGCAATCTTGCACAATCGGTCCATACTGCATCGTAGGTGCTGGCGTGGAGCTAGGTGAATCCTGCGAGCTCATCTCCCATGTCGTGCTCCACGGCCCCACTCGTATGGGCACGAACAATCGAATCTTTCCCTTTGCCGTGGTAGGCATCGAACCGCAGGACATCAGCTATCGCGGAGAGGCCACACGGCTGGATATGGGCGACAACAACGTGATTCGCGAGTCGGTGACCATCAACCGCGGAACCCTCAAGGGTGGCGGGGTCACGCGCATCGGGAACGATGTCCTGATCATGGCATACACCCACATCGGCCACGATTGCCAGATCGGAGATCATGCCATGCTGATCAACGCCGCTACCCTGGCTGGCCATGTCACCGTGGAAGAGTGGGCGGTGGTAGGCGCGCTTTGCCCGGTACACCAGTTTGTGCGTATCGGTGCACATTCCTACATCGGCGGAGGAACCACCATTACCCAGGACGTGCTGCCTTTTTCCAGGACCAGCGCCGTTCGTGACGTGCATGCCTTCGGCATGAATTCGGTAGGATTGGAACGGAGGGGCTTTTCGCCCGAGAGGATCCGCAAAATTCATCATGCCTACAAGATCCTGCTGGCTTCCAGGATGAACACTTCCCAGGCGCTGGCCAAGCTCAAGGCAGAGCCGGATCGTGGCGAAGATGTGGAGATGCTCATCCGCTTCATCGAAACCTCTGAGCGTGGCGTGATCAAATAATGACAGGCATGGACAGGCTGGGTCTGATTGCCGGAAATGGACGTTTCCCTTTTCTCGTCCTGGAGGCTGCCAAGGCTCGGGGATTGGAGGTAGTGGTAGCGGCCATCAAGGAAGAGGCCTCTCCCGAGATTGAACAACAGGGTGCGGCGGCAGTGCACTGGCTCTCGCTAGGGGAGCTCTCCCGCCTGATCGAAACCTTCAAGCAGGCGGGCATCGCACGCGCTGTAATGGCTGGGCAGGTAAAACATAAGCAGATCTTCTCCAGCATTCGTCCTGATTGGCGGCTGGCTAAGCTGCTTCTGGGATTGCGAACCCGCAATACCGATGCCCTTATTGGCGCTGTGGCTCGCGTACTTGCCGACGAAGGCATCACGCTGGTCAACTCCGCCGAGATGCTCGAGCCGCTGCTGGCCAAAGCCGGAATCCTGACAGCCCGCAGCCCCAGCCAACAGGAGCGCGCCGATATCGAGTACGGACGTGCGGTCGCACGCCACCTGGCGCAATATGACATCGGGCAGACCGTGGTGGTTGCAGGAGCAGCCTGCGTTGCCCTCGAAGCCATGGAGGGAACCGACGCTACCATAGAGCGAGCTGGAAAGATCATGGCGACACTGGCCCCAGCAGGAGCAGCCTCCACTTTGGATCGCAACCTGGTGGTGGTGAAAGTGGCCAAACCAAAACAGGATATGCGCTTTGACGTCCCGGTAATCGGCGTAAGGACAATGGAGGTAATGCAGCGAGCTGGGGCTACTTGCTTGGCCGTGGATGCCGGAAAATGTTTGCTGATCGATGGAGATAACGTCCTTAATGCTGCCAACCTGTCGGGAATAGCTATCCAGGCCGATTGATCATGGTCGCGGCACCCGTGGGAGGAAAACATGAGCGAAGTAAAGCGAATTGCCGATCAGATGCAGCGTGCCTTCGAGCGCGAGGCCTGGCATGGTCCGTCGCTCCTGGAGTTGCTCGGGGATGTGGATGCACCTACCGCGGCAGCTCATCCGGTGAATGAGGTCCACAGCATCTGGGAGATCGTTTATCACCTGACCGCCTGGAAGCGTGCCATCCCGGTTCGCATGCGGGGGGAGGCTATCGAACTGCGAGGCGAGCAGGATTGGCCTCCGGTGGAAGACGTCGGCGAATCGGCGTGGCAGGCGACGTTGGACAATCTGAAGACCGCCCATCGCGGGCTACATGAGGCAACCTTAGCTCTACCGGAGGCACGTTTGAGTGATCCAGTGCCGAACCGTCCTCACAACATCTGGTTTATGTTGCACGGCATGGTCCAGCACGATCTCTATCACGCCGGACAGATCGCACTTTTGAAGAAGGCCAGCTCTCTGGAGCGCTGGTAAGCCGCCGCAAGATTGTCGAGGCGGGACATCAACCTGAACGGACGAGACATCCGTTCCCACATTTGCCTCTATGGAAGCTGAAAACCTGCCTGTCGCAGTCATCGGAGCCGGCGCTTTCGGGCGCAACCATGCCCGCGTCTATCACGAACTGCAGGAATCGGGATATCCAGTCGAACTGGTTGCGGTGGTGGACACGGATCTCCCTCGTGCTCAGATTGTTGCCGCACCATTTCGGGCTCTGGCATTCGGATCTCTCGGGGAAGCGCTTCGCTCTGCAAAGATCGACGCTGCCTCGGTGGCAGTTCCCACTGACCGCCACCTCGAGGTCGCTCGTGCCTTGATGGAAAATTCCATTGACGTTCTTATCGAGAAACCACTGGCCGCCTCCCTCGCACAGGCTGACGAAATCGCGGCCATAGCTAAACATACCGGACGTCTGGTGCAGGTTGGGCATTTGGAGCGATTCAACCCAGCGGTACGCGCCACCTTGCCTCTGCTGACCCAGCCGATGTTCTTCGAGGTGCATCGGCTCAGCGTCTTCAGTCCCCGCTCACTGGATGTGGACGTCGTGCTTGACCTCATGATCCACGACTTGGACATTGTGCTGGCTTTCGTAAAGTCGCCGGTGCGCGAGATACGGGCTGTGGGATTGCCAATTCTTTCCCACAAAGTGGATATCGCAAATGTGCGAATGGAGTTTGAGTCCGGCTGTGTTGCCAACTTCACCGCCAGCCGGGTAAGCACGGAGAGAGTGCGCAAGCTGAGATTTTTTCAGCCGCGACAGTATATTTCCATCGATTACTCGCGACAGGAGGTTCTGGCATTCACTGTTACCGCTGGCCCTGATTCATTAATCGACAGCGCACAACCGGCCGGTTCAGCCAGTAGGATTAACTCGCCCTCGGCCGCGGGAACCCCGGCCATGGCTGGGCAGAAATTCGGGCCGGCTTCCGCAATGCTCACCGGCGCCGCGGTCTTGGCACAAGCGGGGATCACCTTCTCCAAGCCGGCTGTGGAGCAGCAGGAACCGCTACGAGCGGAGTTAAGCTCTTTTCTCGAGGCAGTTCGCCACCGTACCCAGCCAGAAGTCTCGCTTGCGGAAGGACGGCGCGCTTTGGAAGTGGCCCTGCTCGTGCAATCCGCCATCGAGGAACATGCCCATCGATTCGACCTGCGGGCGCTTCAGCCAGGCAGCTAGCGATTCGCTATCCTGATTGCCTCGGGCATCCCAAAGACCTTCGCCTCGCTTCCAACTTACAAAAACTATTTCGCGGACTGCGCGCTGCAGCCCACAATCGCTACGTCTTGGCCCGCCGGGGATTTCTGTTACTCCTTGTGTTTGTTCTCTTTGGCGTGAGAGGCGGCGGGACTTTATAATTCACAATTCTGTCATCCCGGCTGTTCCGTGAGGGTGGGTTTTATTCTTAGCTCCCGAAGTTTGCCCAGCGAGGAAGAGAAGAGCGCGCAGGTTTGCGCTCCCAAGCCTTCAAGCGGTTTACTCAGCGTCGCCCTCGCATCTCTCCGGGTGCAGAAGCGTAGCTGCCTCGCTCCCCTCCTTTTGAGCGTCTTGCTTCTCCTGGCTCAGTTCGCTGGCGCCCAACAGGACGTCATTCGCGATATCGTGATCCACGGCAGCCGCCGCATTCCGCAGGAAACCATCCATGCCCGGCTCACCGTGAAGCGAGGTGATATTTATGACCCAATCGAAGTAGAGCGTGACTTCAATTCGCTCTGGAACACCGGCTATTTTGAGGACATCCGCATCGAGCGGGAACAAGCGCCTGAGGGCGGCTGGATTCTTCACGTCTATGTAAAAGAAAAACCCACGATCCGCGAAATCAAGTACGAAGGTCTCAGTTCGGTTTCACAATCCGACGTCCTGGATCGTTTCAAGGAACGCAAGGTCAGTCTTACCCAGGAAAGCCAGTACGATCCGACCAAGGTAAAAAAAGCGGAAGTGGTGCTGAAGGAGCTCCTGGCCGAGCACGGCCGCCAATTTGCCACCATCCGCTCGGAAGTGCGGCCTATACCCCCCGCCGCTGTCGGGTTGACCTTCGTCATCAAGGAAGGCCCCAAGGTCAAGGTGGGCAACATCAAGTTTGAAGGTAACCCCCACGAGAGCTCGCGCTACCTGCGTAGCTCGATGAAAAACCTGAAGCCCATCGGCATCCCGCATAGCATCTTCCTGGAAAATCTATTTTCCAAAACCTACGACGCCTCCAAGCTGGAGGAGGACGCCGAGCGGGTACGAGATGCCTACCAGCAAAAGGGTTATTTCAAAGCCGTAGTGCAGACCCCTAAAACCGAGATTCACGACACCAGTGGATTCCACTTCCCCATCGTTCAGAAAGGCGGCGGCAAGGCAGTTGATATCACCATGCCTATAGAGGAGGGGGACCGCTACCGCCTGGGCACGATCAGCTTTAGTGGCAACAAGGCAGTCACTAACACTGACCTGCTTCGCAGACTGATTCCCATGAAAGATGGTGACATTTTCAATGTGGAGCTGATGCGCAAAGGCATCAAGAACCTGCGCGATGCCTACGGCGAGCTGGGATACATCAACTTCACCCCGGTTCCCGATACTGAGATAGACGAAGACAAGAAAGTAATCAACCTGAAGTTTGACTTGGATGAGGGAAAGCAGTATTTCGTCCGCCGCATTGAGTTCAAGGGCAACACCACCACTCGCGACAAAGTGATACGCCGTGAGTTGGCGCTGGAAGAGGGCAACGTCTACAACAGCAAGCGCTGGGAATTCAGCTTGCTTCGCTTGAATCAGTTAGGCTATTTCGAACCCTTCAAACCCGAGCAGGACACTGAGATCAAGCAGGACAATCAGAATGGCACCGTCGACCTTACCCTGAAGGTGAAGGAAAAAGGCAAAAACAGCATCGGTCTTAATGGCGGTGTGAGTGGTCTGTCCGGCTCGTTTATTGGAATCACCTATGAAACCAACAATTTTCTTGGTTTGGGCGAGACCCTCACAGTCCAAGCCTCGGTAGGCGACCTCTCGCGCAACGTTCTGTTTGGTTTCACCGAACCTTACATGTTCGATCGGCCGCTGCGCTTAGGCTTCACGGTTTTCACCAACCGCTATGATTACAACCAGGCTAAACAGACCGAGGTCGTTGCCGGGCAGAAAGTCAATCTTCCAGAAAGCGTTTTGCAGACTCTGCAGAACTACAGCCAGTCGAGCACCGGATTCACCGTGTCGGCGAGCTATCCACTGCGTCGCTCCCTGAAGAGCGTGGGCATCACTTATTCGTTCTCCTCATCATCGATTGAAGTCTTCAGCGACTTCTCACGCCTCTATTTCCAGGAGTTGAATTTCCGCAACGTGTCTGGTCCGGATGCTCTGAAAGGGATCATCACCAGCAAAGTCGTTCCCAGCTTCACCATGAATACCATCAACAATCCACAGCACCCCATGTATGGCAGGAGCATTTTCTTAGGCGGGGAAATCTCTGGGCTTGGGGGTAATGTCTCGGCCATACGGCCGATCGTCGAATACAAGCAGTTCATTCCCATGCGTGGTCTGAAGCATGTTGCCAGGCAGGATGCCAGGCAGGCGCTGGGATTTCGTTTGCAGGGCAGCTTCCTGACCGGCTACGGCGGACGTGTAGCCCCGCCTTTTGAGCGCTTCTACCTTGGTGGAGATACTGACCTTCGCGGGTTCGACATCCGCACCGTTTCCCCGGTTGCCTTTTTCGTCGAGCGGCAGGACGTTCCCCTGGTGAACGCCAGCGATCCCTGCGTCAGCCAGGGAACTTATCCCACCGGCTGCACTGGAGTCTTGAAGGATCCAAATAATCCCCGGCGGGGTACGGTCGCCATACCCTTGCCCGTAAGCCGCATCATTTTTCCGGGCGGCGACACCAGCCTGGTCAGCAACTTGGAATACCGGATGCCCATTGCCGGCCCCGTGACCCTGGCGCCCTTTGTCGATTTCGGCATGAACTTCGTGGTGCGCGAATCCCAGCTGCAGATCAATCAGACCCAACTGGCAAGCCTCAATTCCACCGCATTTGGTTGTCCTTCGCTCGATGTTACGTTTAACTGCGTTGGCGGCTCCAATCTGAACTTCAATGGCCAACTGAAGATTGCTTCTGGGACCAATTACGCTCCCCGCATGTCCACCGGGCTCGAATTGCAAGTCATTATGCCGGTAATCAATGCCCCGTTCCGCATCTACTACGCTTATAACCCGCTACGTATCGACCAGGTCACAGTGACTCCCAACGCCATTACTCGCAGCATGTTCCCGGTTGGGGGCGCAGGCGACACTACGTTCCAACTGGTGCAGCGAAACCTGAATCCCAACTACACCATCAGCGAGCCCAAAAAGACCTTCCGCTTTACTGTGAGCACCACGTTCTAGCGCTCTCCGGAAGTGAGCCAGAGGGTTCCCTTGGTTTGACGCTGGACAATTGCGCAACCTATAATTGCTCGGTTATTCCACACCTCCAAATCAGAGGGTAGTGGCGGACTCAGGTCCGCCTCTGAAGGTTCGACGTTCCCGGGATGGGTTTCTCCAAGGAGTCCACGACACAACCAATGACTAGTTACGCTCAACGCACACTTCTGCCCTTGCTGCTGTTATCGGCTGCCGGTTTTGCGCAGGCGGCTTCGCCTGCAGCGCCGTCAGCATCTCAGCTGTCCAACAAGATTGGTATTATCAGTATTCAGGACGCGATCCTGGCGACTAATGAGGGCCAGCGCGATTTCCAACAGCTGCAAAAGAAATTCGAACCTAAGCAGACTGAACTGGCGAACCTGAATAGGGAAATCGACGACCTGAAGAAGCAGCTCAACACCCAGGGCGACAAGATGAACGATGACGCCCGCGCCACTCTGGTCAAGAATATCGAATCCAAGCAAAAGAATCTGCAGCGCTCGTTCGAGGATGCCCAAAACGAATACCAGACCCAGCAGAACGAACTGGCGCAAAAAATTGGCGTCAAGCTCATGGACGTAGTGGACAAATTCGCCAAGCAGAACAACTACGGCCTTATTCTGGACGTTTCCGGTCAGCAGAGCCCGGTAGTTTGGGCGGGCCAGTCGACCAACATCACGAAAGAGATCGTTGATTTATATAACGCGCAATCGGGGGTTGCCGCTCCCGTCGGGGCTTCCAGCAGCGCAAAACCGCCAACCTCGGCCGTGCGGCCCACACCTGGTGGTGGAGCGGCGACCGGCGGTGCCAAGCCTGCGACCCCGGGAACCAGTAGTTCAAAGCCGACGACTACGCCGCCCGCTACGACTAAGCCGCAGTAATCTCCAACGCGACCAAGGACTAAAGACTGATAGAGGGCCACCTCCCGATAAGGTGGCCTTTTGTTTTAAATCGGGACGGGTCTTCGTGTAAGTCAATTGCGGGGCGCTCTGCCTTGCTCGCCTCCCTGCCCAACGCGTATCATGCGCGGGATGACCCCCGAGACTGCGATCCGAGCTAATCTGCGCGAAAAAGCCCAGCTGATGTCCGCCTCCGAAATTGAGCGCACGCTTGTGCGGCTGGCCCACGAAATCATCGAAAAGAACAATGGCACCGAACGGCTTGTCCTGATCGGCATCAAGCGCCGCGGCATACCTATCGCCCAGCGCATCGCTAAGCTGATCGGCCGCATCGAGAACAAGCCAGTTCCGGTCGGAACTCTGGATATTTCCCTTTATCGCGATGACCTTTCCACCGTGGGCCCTAAGCCACTGGTACAGAAGAGTGACCTCGGAGCCGATATCGTGGAGATGAACGTAGTCCTCGTCGACGACGTCCTCTACACCGGGCGAACCACGCGGGCGGCACTGGATGCTTTGTTCGACCACGGACGCCCGCGTCGTGTACAGCTGCTCGCGCTCATCGATCGCGGTCACCGCGAGCTGCCTATTGAAGCTGCATTCGTGGGCCGATACGTACAAACGTCCGATAACGAAATTATCGAAGTCAAGCTGAATGAGACTGACAATATGGAAAAAGTCTTGCTCGTGGAGAAGCAAGTCTGACCGTGCAGCGTGCATTGCTGGTAAGGCAGGCACTCCGTTTAAGAATCCTTTTTTGTTCGATCCCTCGTTTTATCCTGCTGCATTTCCCAAGGATTAGAAGGGCATGAAGGCGACTGGACGCACTGCTTCTAAACCAGCGCGTAGTTCGCGAAAAACCCCCACCCTTCCTGCCGCTCGCGATTCCTCCAACGCTCTTCACCCTCGCACTGTGCACCCTGGAGGCCTGCTCGGAATCGAACCGCTCTCTTGGGACCAGATTTTGGCCATCCTCCATCAGGCGGCTAAGTTCAAGACTTCTCCTCGGTCATCGCTCTTGCAAGGCAAGCGGCTCGTCCTGTTGTTCTATGAGCCTTCTACTCGCACTCGAGTCTCCTTCGAGTTCGCGGCCAAGGCTCTTGGTGCTACTACATCCCTGGTTTCTGCCGCCGCTTCCAGCATTGAAAAAGGGGAATCCCTGATCGATACCGGCTATACCTTGACCGCCCTTGGAGCACAGGCCATCGTGATCCGCCATCCGTCATCCGGGGCGCCGCATTTGCTGGCGCGCCACGTTCCCGTGCCGGTCATCAACGCCGGAGATGGAATGCACGAGCATCCTTCACAGGCCCTGCTCGATGCCTTTACCATTCTCCAACAGAAGAAAAAACTGCAAGGACTGCGAGTTGCCATGGTGGGGGACATCTTCCACAGCCGGGTGGTGCGCTCTGACGTACATCTGCTTACCAAGGCAGGGGCAGAAGTGGTGCTCTGCGGCCCACAGGAGCTGGTACCAGAGCTGGCCACCAGTCTGGCGCCACACGTCAGCATCACGCGCGAGTTGAAGACCGCCCTGGAAGGCGCAGACGTCATCATTGCTCTGCGAATACAAAAAGAACGTTTGGCTGGCTTGCAAATTAGTCTCGACGAATTCATCGAGCGCTATCAGATACGGCTCGACCGGCTCGCCTGGGCCAAAAAGGGTGTGTTACTGATGCATCCCGGGCCGATCATTCGCGGTCTCGAGCTGACTTCCGACGTGGCCGATGCCCAACAGTCGGTAATTCTTGATCAGGTTCACAATGGCGTGGCGGTGAGGATGGCGATTCTGGCGCGAGCGCTCGGAGCCAGCCACGTACGATGACACCTGTGGTGCAGATGACGAAACGCGTGGCCAGGAAAACGTCCAGCAGTGAAGGCGCGAACTCGCTGCTGATTCGCGGCGGGCACGTGATCGATCCCGCCTCCGATCTCGACGATCTTGTGGATGTGTTGCTGCGCGACGGCAAGGTAGCCGCCATCAATCCCAGCCGCAACCTGCAGCAGAGCGCGGGCGAGGTTTTCGAGGCGCGTGGGCTTATCGTGGCGCCGGGCTTTATCGATCTGCACGTTCACTTGCGCCAGCCCGGTCAGGACTACAAGGAGACCATTGCCACTGGAACCGCGGCAGCCGCAGCTGGCGGCTTTACCGCGGTCTGCGCTATGCCGAATACCGTTCCAGTAAATGATTCGCCCGAGATCACGAGTTGGATGCAGGAGCCGGGCCGAGACGCGATCGTCACTGTATTCCCGGTCGCTGCTGCTACGGTTGAGAGTAAGGGCGAACGGCTTACCAACTATGCAGCTTTGCGCCAGGCTGGAGCTGTCGCCGTTTCTGACGACGGACACCCGGTATTGGCTGACAACATTATGGAGATGGCTCTGCGGGAAGCCCGCCGAGTGGACTTCCCGGTAATCCAACATGCCGAGGATACCCGTCTTAGCACCGGCGGGGTAATGAATGCCGGAGTAGTAGCGTTTCGCCTGGGCCTGCGGGGCATCTCGAATCGCTCGGAGTGGAGCATCGTCGAGCGCGATATCGAACTTGCCCGCCAGACTGACGGCCATGTGCACGTGGCTCACCTTTCCACGGCAGAAGCGATGGATGCCGTACGTCGCGGCAAGCGCCAGGGCATTCATGTCACCTGCGAGGTCACGCCCCATCATTTCACCCTCATCGACGAGGACGTCGGCGACTACGACACGCGCTTCAAAATGAATCCTCCTCTGCGTTCGCGTGCCGACCGGGATGCGCTCATTCCGGGATTGCGTGACGGCATCATCGATGCCATCGCCACCGACCATGCCCCTCATGCCATGCACGAAAAGGAAGTCGAATTCGAGCGCTCTGCCTTCGGAATCACCGGACTGGAGACGGCACTGGCTTTGGCCATCACTCAGCTCTACGTGCCCGGCCATGTTTCCTTGAAGCGAATTGTGGAACTACTCTCCACAAATCCGGCTCGCATTCTCGGCTGCCGCGATCGCGGCAGCCTGGAAGAAGGCGCCCGAGCCGACCTCACCCTCTTCGACCCGCGGAAGCGTTGGACCTTCGAAGCCGCTCGCTCGCGCTCGAAATCGAGAAACAGTCCCTTCGACGGCTGGAAGCTCACCGGCATGGCGGTAGCCACAATCGTGGGCGGGAAGGTCGTGTACCGGGTCGACGACTGACTTCTAGAAATCCGTGGAGATCCGTGTCATCGGTGGCCAACGACTTTCTAGCCGTGTTCTCAGGTCCGAAACTTCATTCTGAGCTTGCAGTTCGTCTCCAAGAGTTAGGACCAGATGCAGGAAGATGCCGAGCTCTAATGATTCAATTCCCAATGAATTGACTCTCAACCGCTTCTATCCGCGTAATCCGCGGCCTGCTCCCCAGCAGATTCGCTGCTGCTGCTCCCAATCCAACTCCCAGGCAGAAGCGCAACCTGTTCCCTACTGTCAGTCCAGCCAGTTCTGCCAACGCACTGACCAGATTGATGACTGCGAAACCGATCAATGCCTGAACCGCTGTCGTGCGCTCGGTTTTCAGCAAAAAGCCCGCCACCGCTCCCGCATAGATCCCCAGGCATCTTGCGCAAACCGCAATCGGAATGGCGAAAACAGCGAAACAGCGGTTTGCATCCTGATGACACACGCTCGCGAAGAAGAGCCGCAAGCTCACGGCTGCAAATGGGAAATTGAAATGAAGCAGCACGGGTGCGGCCACGGCTGCGATGGCCAACATCCCTGCGAAACTTGCGAGTTGGAGATTCTTACTTCGAAGTATCGTCGTAGTCACAAGCTCAGGAGATGATTCCCAATCGCTTGCCAACCCGCTTCAATGTTTCCAGCGCCTGGTCCAATTCCTGTCGGGTATGGGTCGCGGTCATGATGGTGCGGATGCGAGCCTTGCCTTCGGGCACCGTCGGGAAAGCGATGCCGGTTGCCATGACACCTTCCTGGAAGAGCTCGCGGGAAAAATCCATTGCCAGTCGCCCCTCTCCAACAATGACGGGTGTAATCGGCGTCTCGCTGGCGGGCGTGTTCCGTCCACCGATATTGAACCCCAGATTGCCCAGCTCCTTCTTGAAATACCGTGTGTTCTCCCAGAGTTTCTCGATGCGCTCTGGCTCCTGCTCCAACACCTCAAAGGCGGCGATGCAGGTAGCAGCAACCGACGGCGGATGTGAGGTGGAAAACAGAAACGGACGCCCGCGATGGTACAGGAACTCGATCAGCTCGCGGGATCCGCAGATGTAGCCCCCAAGCGCGCCGATGGCCTTGGAAAGCGTGCCCACCTGCACATCTACCCGTCCGTGCACGTTGAAGTGATCGATTGTGCCACGGCCATTGCGTCCCAGCACCCCGGAGGCGTGCGCATCGTCCACCATCATGATGGCGCCGTACTTTTCCGCGAGATCGCAAAGCCCAGGTAACGGCGCGATATCGCCGTCCATGGAAAAAACCCCATCGCTGATCAGCAGCTTTCGCCCCGGCTCGTCCTTGACGCTGGCAAGATGCTCTTCCGCATGAGCGATGTCTTTGTGGTGGAAAACCAGAATCTTGGCCCGTGAGAGCCTGGCGCCATCGATGATCGAGGCATGATTCAACTCGTCGGAGATGATGAAATCCTCTTTGCCCAGGATCGCTGAAACCGTGCCCGCATTGGCCGTGAACCCCGACTGGAAAACGACGCAGGCTTCCACGTTCTTGAAACGCGCGATCTTCTCCTCGAGCTGCATGTGAAGCGACATCGTCCCCGCAATGGTGCGCACCGCGCCTGATCCCACTCCATATTTGCGGGTGGCCTCCAGCGCCGCCTCGCGCAGCTTCGGGTGCGTCGTCAATCCCAGGTAGTTGTTGGAAGCCAGATTGATCACCCTCTTGCCATCGAAGGTGCAGACCGGCGCTTGTTCGTCTTCCAGCACTCGCAGGCGGAAGTACGTGCCCTTAACTTTCAGCTCTTGAAGTTGATCACCAAGATAGGAGAGCGGATTGGTGCGAGTCGGCGTCTGGGTCGGCATCAAAGCTCCACGCATTGAATTCCGGACGGCACAAGAACAAAAATTCTACAACGAGTCGGCATTCGCTGGTTGCACTGGCGTCCGCTCGGCGCTGCGGACGCTAAGGAGGGTTCAACTCGGCCTGAAGATTCGCCGCCAACAACAGAAGACCTGCTACAGCCGGCAACAGCGTACTTGCTCGCCTACCCATGACCGGTTCACTCTTTCGAGCCCGCGGGAGTTGCGCTGATCTCTTGTCGCGCAGTAGGGTCCTTGGCGGCCTTGCGAACGTTATATTCCTCGGATTTGCCGCGGGGAATACTCAGCGATTTCCAATCCCGCCCGCGGAAGTGCTTTGCCAGGATAACGATCTGCCCGACGTGGTAGGCGTAATGCGCGATTTGTCGATTGATGGCTTGCAACACGCTGTGCGGCTCGCCGCGAATGGTCACCGTGCGCCCCAGATCTTCAGGCTTAAGAGGGTTAATAGCATCGAAGACCCAGGCCCAGCCCTGTTCCCACCATCGCATTACTTCCTCGCGCGTAGTGCCAGTGGAAAGCTCAAACTCCTGGTCGCGCTGGCGATCGGGCTTCTCGCCGTCGCTGGTGAGAAAATCGGTGAAGCGGGAGCGCATGTTGCCTGCCAGGTGCTTCACCGTGATGGCCACGCTGTTCGATTCGGAATCAAGAGTGCGAAAGAATTCTTCATCCCGGAGCTGCGCAAAAGCGCTGTCCCCTAGACGCTTGTAGCCACGCAGTTGGCGAAGAGCCTCATCGAGATAGTGAGCGGCAATGTCGGTCATGTGGTTCCTTTTTGACAGAACGCTTGCACTGTCAGGCTGACCCCCATCCGCCCCCGCCTGGAGTTTCGATGCGGATGCGCTCTCCGGGAAGCAGCCGGACATGCGATTTCCCCGCTAGGGGTTCCTTCGCGCCGTTTCGACGCACTATCACAGACTCTCCGAGAGTGCCGTCCCCTCCGCCCACCAGACCGTAAGGCGCGAATTTCCTGCGATCAGAAAGAATCGTAACCTCGCTTTCGACTTGCACTTCAATCTCGCGGATGATGCCCTCCCCGCCCCGGTACTTTCCAATACCGCCACTGCCGGGCCGCAGGGCGTAGCGGGTTACCCGGAAAGGATACGCGTATTCCAGCGCCTCTATCGGTGTATTTAGAGAGTTTGTCATGTGGGTATGCACGCCCGAGACTCCCGCCTTAGAGGGGCGTGCCCCCATCCCCCCAGCGACCGTTTCATAGTACGCGAAAGGTTCGCCGCTTCTCGGATCAATGCCACCAACCGTCAGGTTATTCATCGTTCCCGAGGCGGCCGCCGGGATGCGCTGTGGCAGCGCCTGGGCCAGCGCTCGCAGCAGAACGTCCACAATTCTTTGCGAAGTTTCGACATTGCCGCCGGCCACCGCGGCAGGAGGACCAGGATTGACTATCGTCCCTGCGGGAGCAATCACGCGGATGGGACGCATCAATCCCGCTGTCGCTGGAACATCCTCCGATAGCAAGCACCGAAACACATAGAAACAGGCGGACCACGTGACCGCTTCCACTGCGTTGAGACTGCCTGCAACCTGTGCATCACTGCCCTGGAAATCAATAATTACGATTTTCTCCCCAGCCTTGCCTGAAGCGGAATAGCGGCCAACCGGTGCAGCCGCTCGGAAGGCTATCGAGGCTCGAATGCGGACCGGCTGATCGCTGACTCCATCGTCATCAAGAAAATCCTCCGCCCTATAGGTGCCAGCAGGGACCAGGGCCAGAAACGCCCGCATGATCTCCTCAGAGTACGCCAGCAGATCCTGGGCAGCTCGGCGTACACGCGCCAGCCCGTAGCGGGAGCAGATCTCTTCCAGCCTCACCCTGCCCGTGTGACAGGAAGCGATTTGTGCGCTCAGATCTCCTTCCCTCTCGCCAGGCGTCCGCACATTCGCCAGCAGCAATGAGAGGACATCACGGTCAATCGTCCCACCACGGATCAGCTTGACCGGAGGAACACGAAACCCTTCCTGATACACCTCCCGGCAAATCCCCATCGAGCCGGGATAGGTCCCGCCAACATCGGCGTGGTGCGCGCGCGAAGCGACGTAGAAGTCAGGCTTAGCCCGATTATTCTTCCGCTCTGGCAGTCTCTTCAGTGGTTGACTCCTGCCATTGCCTTCGCCGCGTCTGCCGATAAAAACAGGAGCCACCAGGGTAATGTCGGGCAAGTGCGTGCCGCCCCGGAAAGGATCGTTGAGCATGGCCACATCGCCCAGCCCCAGCTGCAGCTGTTCGATTGCCGCCCGTACCGACATGGGCATGGAGCCGAGATGAACGGGCATGTGATCGCCCATTGCGATCACATCGCCCTGAGCATCGAATACCGCGCACGAATAATCGCGGCGTTCTTTGATATTGGGAGAAAAGGCAGTGCGGCGAAGTGCGGCGCCCATCTCCTCGGCGATAGAGTGGAATAGGTTCTTGAAGATCTCAAGCTCGACGGGATCGCGGCGAGGCATCAGCTTCAGATTGTAGCCAGAAAAACTCCCGCCCGGGCACGCGCGCGATTTGAACTACCCAATGCAGCCACGAAATCGGGCCGACTTAGCAGAAAGCGTCAGACTTGACAATACATTTTTCTTGACAAGCTCAATTGATACACCGCAATATCTTGCGTTAGTGCGACCTCTGCTCCAAGTAATGGGGCGAAGGTGCAGCTTTTCAGGGCCCTAGATTGGGAGAAGCAAGAAAACTTCCTTTACATGCGGACCGCGTGTCAGGGACAAAAAACGGAGGCTTGACCATGGCTACAAAGAAGAAAGCAAAAAAGGCCACAAAGAAAAAGAAGTAATAACCGGAGCCCGACTGTACAGGGTCATCCGAAACTCGGAAAAGGGTTGGGCCTCCATTTGGGGGCCCTTTTTGCGGTGGAAATCGGTACCTGTCCTTCTTTTTTGTGGGCCTGTCCGGTTTTCAAGTTGTTCTTGCGAGTGACTCCGTGCTAGAAGAAGCGGATACGATTGTGGTCTGACGTAGACTTCTTCACCGCTGCGCGCCAGAGCTTCGCTAGAAGGGTATCTTCATGAGCACTGCCACCCGGAAATCCGACAACAGAAAAAAGGGCGAAGAGATCGATATTCCGGACAAACTTTATTTTCGAATCGGCGAAGTTGGCCGCTTGTGTCACTTGCCACCCTACGTTTTGCGTTTTTGGGAGACCGAGTTCCCTCAGCTCAAGCCTGCCAAGGGCAGCACTGGCCAGCGCATGTATCGGCGTCGGGATGTGGAATTCGTGGTACGAATTCGCAAGCTGCTGTACGAGGATGGCTACACTATCGCGGGCGCGCGTCATTTGCTCAAGGCGGAAGGCAAGCCGTCGAAGTCGCAGCCAGCCTTGCCCTTTCAAGCCATTGTCAAGCAGGATGGCCTGCGCCGAGTCCGTCAGCAGCTGCAGGAAATCCTTAGCCTGTTATCAACAAAGAGCAAAGTTGCTCGCCCAACTGCTGGACGCCATTAGCTGGGTCGTTTCACGCTCATCCTACCCATTAGGAAGTTGCCGGCCTCGCTGGCAGACAAGTGCGCAACTGCGCGAGAATACGGTACGATAGAGTGTTGATGCTCAAGGCTGTTTGGCATTCCCGTTTCTTTCCGGCCAGGTATGCGCTGTCCCTGGTAGTCGGCCTGCTCTTCCTTTTGGCTGTTTTCCTGCCTGCCATCGCTCAGGATACGACCAAGCCGAACTTCTCCGGCATCTGGAACCTCGATCCAGACAAAAGCTCTTTTGGTCCAGTTACACCCCCAATGGCGGCACAGTACGTGATTCGACATATTGGAGCCAAGCTGGAATTTGACTACATCCAGGATGGCCGCCGCACCCGAACAGAGTTAACCGCTGATGGTGAGGAGAGGGTTACAGACTCTAACGAGGACGGGGATACCTTGACCCGTAGCTATTGGAACGGTCGGACATTGGTTAATGAGTCGCGCGTCAAGCCTCGGGGTCTGAAGCAAACGCCCAGTGTTCGCTGGACCAGCCGATGGTCGCTGTCCGGGGATGGTAAAGAGCTGACCATTCAAAGACATATCGATAGCGGAGAGCAGGGGATCGATCAGAAGGTGGTCTTCATCAAGCAGCCGCTTCGTAAGCAAAACGAATCCTGACCGGATTAGAATTGCTTCGACGCTAGCGTCCTATCTTGTACGGCGTCTGGAAAAAGAGCATGCTATGCACTGGCTGCGGGTCACCTTACTTTGCAGAACTCGGTTCTCGCCGCAAAATCCTGAGCAAGAAGGCGGGCGGGCAGCGTTCCCTATTCAGAACCTCCCCCCAGTCCGCGAACTGATATTTGACTCCGCCGACATCACCTGCTTCGCAGGGAACCGGATGAGGGACCCGCGAGCTGATATCTTCGGCGATCTCAGGCCGTCAAGCCGAGAAGAAGAAGAATTCACATAAGCAGTTTGGGCCCTTTGATATCGGATAATTAACCACTCACGAGGACCACTGCGAATGCCGGTGGCACGCCGCGATCGACGCAAATTCCCCAGGCGAAAGACGCGCGAGAGCATGCTGGTTATCACTGCCAGCGGCCAACGCTACCGCGCACTTTGCCGCGATGTCAGTGATGGCGGCGTCGGCGCAATCGTGATCAGCGCTGATTTGGACATCAGCGAACGCGTTAGTCTCGAATATTACGACGCTGAAAGTGCCGCTACTCGCCGCAAAGTCCCGGCATTGGTGGCAAACCGGCGCGGCACTCGCTACGGTTTTGTGCTGCTCGAATCGTTGACCAGCGAGGTCTGGTCGAGCCTTAGGCGCGCTCGATATGAGCGGTTGCGAAAACCTCCAGCCCGCGCCGAAGCCCCCACAACCGCTCTCCTCATAGAGGACGATACAGCAACCCTGGAGTTTCTTCGCGAATGCCTGCAAGGTGAAGGATTTCATTGTGTGCAAGCGGACGAAGGCTGGGCTGCAGCCAAAGAAATCCAGGCCAGAGCTTTCGACTTGATCTTGATCGGCCTTCGCTTACCTGGGCCTGACGCCCTCTATCTGACCAAGCTCGCCCGTCAGTCGATCACCAACAGTAAAGCTCACATCGTTGTTGTGACTGGGGAGGACGAACTGGGGGCGTTGTCGCGGGCCTTTGCTGCTGGCGCCAGCTGTTTCCTGCACAAACCGCTCACTCGTTCACGCCTGCTTTCCGTACTGACAGCATTCCGCCTGCCCAACTCTCGCATTGCCCTGCTAGGTTGAGTCGCAACCGAAGATCACGAATTTTGCATGCTCATTGCCGGGCTGTGGTAGGCTTGCCACTCCTCCTTTAGCGGCAGATATAGTAAGAACGTGCCCCGAACTACTTAGGCCAGGAGTCTTCTTCTAAAGACGTTTTCGCTTGTCGGATGAAATCTCCCAAGGACCGCTAAGGCGGTCAAAGGTGCCAACTATGAAAGCAGGGCCTCTGACACTTTTGCGTTTTCTGGCGGTGGGAGTGTTATTCGCGAATTGCTCGCTTGTCGCTCAGGATAGCTCCCGCACCGTGAATGACCCGCCATCCCCCGCAGCCAGCAGTAAACAGAAGTCCAATCTGCCGGTGCCCAGGGAATTCCAATTCTTGACGAAACAGTCCATGTTCTTCCCCGACCTCGCCACCAGTGATAAGCCGTTGACCAGCGGACAAAAATTTGGACTATTCCTTCGCAATAGCACCTCCGGAGCGGCATTTGTCGGGGCGGCGCTCGGGGCGGGAATCGCGCAAGCCACCAATTCGCCCAGCGGCTACGGGCAGGGAGCGAGCGGGTACTTCAAACGCTTTGGAGCTGGGTTGGCCTTGAACTCTTCCGACCAGTTTTTCGGAACCTTCATAATCAGCTCCGCCCTGCACCAGGATCCCCGTTTCTTCGTGATGGGTAACGGCAGTTTCGGCCAGAGCCTGAAGTATGCGCTGTACCGAGTCGTAGTGACGCGCACCGATAGCGGCGGCAATGCTGTCAACTGGCGAGGATTAGTCGGACCCCTGATGGCCTCGGGGCTGGCCAACAGCTACCTCCCGGAGAATGAGCGGACCGTTGGCAGGACCTTTAGCCGTTATGGAGTCTTGCTGGCTACGCACGCTGGCGCCAACCTGATGAAGGAATACTGGCCGACTCTCTTCAAGAGCCTGACCCACCGGCATTAGCATCCCCAGAAGGTGCCCCAGGTTCGCGCCATGCAGTCCGGCGCTAACCTGGGTACGCCTGTTACCGCCCTTTGCCAATCTAGAACTGCACATCCTTGATGTGCGTGGCAATGAACCAGCGGTTCCCGAACGGATCCACCACTCCGGAGGCGCGATCTCCGTAAGGTTCGTCCTTCGGCGCCATCAGCGACTTGGCCCCTGCGCCCAGAGCGCGTTCGTAGAGGGCATCGCAATCCTGGACATACATATGCAGCGTAGCTGGCACGGGCTGATATTCCCCGTGCGCCTCGCCCATCTCAATAACGGAATCGCCAATTCTGACTTTCGCATGCTGAATAACGCCGTCCGGACTCTGATAGCGGGCTTCCTCTTCCGCTCCGAACGCTTGCTTCAGGAAGTCGATCATCGCTGCCGCTCCGCGAGGGTGCAGGTAAGGCGTGATGCTATGCAACCCCTCCGGAATATAGCGAGCCCCCTGATGGGTGGCGATATACCAGGAGTTTCCGGAAGGATCCTTCACCGACGCTTCGCGATCGCCATATTCCTGGTTCACGGGCACGTGTGAGGACGTAGCTCCCGCCTGCAATGCACGCTCATAGACCGCGTCAGCATCCTCCACATAGAAGTGCAAGGCTACCGCTTGTGGCGGATGCTGCTCGTTGCCGTCCGCCAACTCGAGTGCAGAGTCGCCAATCCGCATCTCGGCATGCATGATGCTGCCGTCCGGCTTTGGCACCCGCAGTTTCTCTTGCGCACCGTAAGCTTGCTTCAGGAAATCCATCAGTCGCGCTGCCCCGCTCACTATCAGATAGGGCGTCACAGTGTGGAAACCTTCGGGTAGGTGGTTGATCGTACGCTTTGCCTCAGCAGTTACAGCCGATGATTGCGTCATCATGGTAATCCTCCTTTGCAGATCGGACTTGAGTTGGGTTTTGAATGATGGGCGTGGCAGCTCTCGCAACTCCTTCAGCACTGGCAGCAACGGAGCTACCTTGGCGTCCACTTGCGGAGGCGAGGAATCTGGGCGGTCCAGCATCGCCTGTACCAGCTCATCGAGTTGTTCCGACAAGGGTCGCTTAGCCATGCTTGCTACCCCACAGAGTGCGCAACATCTTCAGCCCGCGAAATTGCAGCTGTTTCACTGCCCCTTCGCTGCGTCCAATTTCGTGAGCAATTTCACGAATGCTTTTCTGATCGGCGAAGCGCATTGCGATTACACGCCCCTGATCAGACGGGAGCTGCTCCACCAGGCGAAAGAGGCGGGCACGGTTCTCTAACTCCTCCACATCGACTTCGCCGCCTGCCTGCTCGGGAGGGTCTTCCACCACCTCACGGCGGGAGCGCTTCCATTCATCGACAATCACATTAGAAGCAATCCTCAGCAACCATGCCGAAAACGGAATGCCTCGCCAGTCAAACTTGGGAAGATGCACCAGCGCTTTGTGGAACACATCTGCCGTAAGGTCTTCCGCAACCTCACGCTGGCGGACACGCCGCCGAATGAAGGCATAAACCCGTTCAAAATTGTCTTCATAGAGCTCGGCAAAACGGGTCGGATCCTTCTGCGCGGCCTCCACAAGAAGGCGCTCCTCAGCTTCTCCGCGGGAGATCGTCGGTGCAGATTTGCCGGCCGCCATCATCCTCTCTCATTCAGGTAAACTGCCGAGCCAAAGAAAGGTTACGGCGCTTCGGGAAAGTTATAAAAAGGCCCCGTTTCATTGGCCAACGGGGCCGCCCATCGAACTCAAGCCCTCTTATTTCAATGTGATCTCCTGCAACAACTCGGAGCTGATGACTTCACGCATCTCTACCCGTTTCTCCGCTACCTGCTGGGCCGGCTGTTTGCCTCCCAGAATCTTGTCACGGATGGCTTCCCCCTTAGCCGTCAGCCCGTCCATCGCGGCATGATTCTTGTACTGGACGGCCAGGGCGATGTCCCAATCGTGCGGACTCGCCTGGGTTTCTTTGAGAAACACTTTGTAATCGACGATTATGCCCTGGCGTTTTTCTTCATCCAGCAGGGGCTTGGTCGTTTGCCTCAGCGTAGTCATATACGCATCGAACTGTGCTGGCTTGATCTTCACGATGGTCACCCGCCACACCGGACCCTCGGTGAAATTTTCCTGCGCAAGCAACGGAATCGCAAATAGCAACAAAAAGAGCCCACATACTCTCTTCATGGCGTCCATGCCTCCCTTTTTGATTGGTCCTGCGAAATGGCGCACCATCATACGCTCACGGAAACAGATGTAAACCCTAGGACCAGGAAGGGATAAGAAAAAATGAAGGAATTCCTATGGTGAGAACAATGGTCGG
>DASPRM010000120.1 GCA_035624455.1 Terriglobales bacterium | reverse complement strand
ATGCCCAGCGTATCATCAGCACGCCCGGCAAGCAGGATGGCTTGGCTTGGCAAAACCCCGATGGCACTTGGGGTGGTCCCATAGGCGAAAAGGTTGCTCGCGCGATCGAACAGGGCTACACCAGCCGGTCAGAGCCGTACCGCGGCTATTTCTTCAAGATTCTGAAGGGGCAGGGACCGGCCGCGCCGCTTGGAGAAATGGATTTCGTGGTGAAAGGTGTGATGATCGGTGGCTTTGCGCTGGTTGCTGCGCCGGCCGAGTACGGCGAGACTGGCGTAATGACCTTCATCGTCAGTGACGACGGTGTCGTCTACCAGAAGGATTTTGGGCCGACCACTCTCGAGGAATTCAGGAAGATGGAGCGGTTCAACCCGGACAAAACTTGGAAGCCCGTCCTGGAGGAATAGTCGCTGGCTCCAGCAAGCTTAAGCTCATAACCACCGCTCTTCCTGACATCGATTTAGGGCGGCTGTTTGACTTCAACAGTGGCTGCAAACGCTGTTACTTCTGACAGTCGCCTTCTGTCCTGCTGCCCTCTAGTCTGCGAGTGAATCCCGGTTGGATCGCACAGCGACGACATCCGTGCTGCTGGACTACCAAGAGAACCCAGTCAGTAGAGGGAAGAGAACAGGTACAAGAGCCATGAATCCAAGAGCCTCTCGATTCACATTTTCGAGCAAGACCTTCCGTAGCATCGTGGCAGTCTTATGCGTGGCGCTACTCGTGCCCGGCGAGTCAGCGGCCTGGGCGTGGTCGCAGCCGCAGCAAGCCGGAGGGGGCACGGAGGAAGCTCCGAAAATCCCGAGCGACCAGTTGGATTCTTTGGTTGCCCCCCTTGCGCTCTATCCCGACCCGCTTCTTGCTCAGGCGCTTGTAGCTTCCACCTACCCTCTGGAGATCATTCAACTTCAGCAGTGGCTAGATCAGCACAAGGACCTGAAAGACAAGGCGCTGGCGGATGCGGTGCAAAAGCAGGATTGGGACCCGAGTATCCAGGCTTTGGCGGCGCTACCGCAGGTGGTCAAACTACTGTCGGAGAACATCAAGTGGACCACAGATCTGGGAAACGCTTTTCTTGCGCAGCAGAGTGATGTGATGGACGCTGTACAGCGGATGCGCACGAAGGCCAAGGATAAGGGCAACTTGAAATCGACCGAGCAGCAGAAAGTGGAAACAAAGGTGGTGGAGAACAAATCCGTCGTAGTGATCGAGCCGGCCAAGCCGGATGTGGTTTATGTCCCCAGCTATGATCCTGTCGTGGTCTACGGGGCACCCCCTTACCCTTACCCTCCAGTGGTTTATCCGCCCGGCTATGCCGTCGCGGGCATGGCGATCTCGTTCGGCGTCGGCATGATGATGGGAGCCGCGTGGGGCGGAGGCTGGGGTTATAACTGCGGATGGCATGGTGGCAACAACAACATCAACATCAACAACAACAACAACTTCGTCAGAAACTCCAACAGGCAGACTGGCAACCGCCCGTCCGGCGGCAGTAGCAATTGGCAGCACAATTCACAGCATCGCGGCGGTGCTCCTTACTCGAACAGAGCAACAGCAAATAAATATGGCGGCACAGCGCGCGGGGATTCAATGGCCTCCCGGCAGGCAAGCGCCCGCCAGAACCAAGGTCAACTGGGCAGCCGACAGCAACCAAGCACCATGGATCGCGGAGCTGGCGGCAGAACTCCCTCGGCTGGCGGCGGTGGAGACCGTGTCGGCAACCGAAGCGTTCCGAGCGGCGGCTCATCTCGTGACTCTAGCGCGTTTGGCGGCGGCTCTGGAAGCGGCGCCCGGGCAAGCAGTGCACGCGGTTCTTCCAGCATGGGCGGTGGCGGCAGGGGAGGTGGTGGCAGGGGAGGTGGAGGCGGCGGTAGGAGGCGGTAAGTAAGCCATGATCAAGGAGAACCACATGAGCTCAAGAAGATTGAACGTCGCACACAGCCTCCTTCTCGCCATCCTGGTACTCGCCTTGTCCGGTGCTCTGGGATTCTGCTCGCAGCCACAGCCGAAATCGAGCGAGGAGGCGTCGTCTCCTCAGCCTGGGCAAAAGACCTTTGCCACACCGCAACAAGCTGCCGAGGCGCTGATTCATGCGGCGGAACAATTCGATGTCCCTGCCCTGAATGAGATGTTCGGACCGAACGGCAAGGGTTTGGTGACGACCGCGGATGCCGTCCAAGACAAGAATCGTGCCGCTTTGTTTGTTGCAAAGGCTCACGCGAAAACTTCCGTAGTCATGGACCCCAAGAGCCGAAAGCGCGCCATTCTTTCGGTCGGAGATGACGACTGGCCGTTTCCGGTTCCGATCGTCAAACAAGGGGGAAGGTGGTATTTCGATTCCAAGGCAGGCCAACGGGAGATTCTCGCTAGGCGCATCGGAGCGAATGAACTAGACGCTATCGCAATCTGTCGTGGCTTCGTGGACGCTCAGGAAGAATATGCTTCCCAGGTGCATGATGACTCCGGAATCACTCAATATGCGCAGCGAATCATCAGCACGTCGGGAAAGCGCGATGGACTGGTTTGGCGAAATCCGGATGGAAGCTTAGGAGGCCCGATCAGTGAGAAGATTGCGGATGCTATTGAGCAAGGCTACACCAAACGCGGTGAGCCCTACCACGGCTACTACTTCAAGGTCTTGAAGGGGCAGGGCCCAGCGGCTCCGATGGGACAACTGGACTTCGTAATCGAGGGGGTGATGATAGGCGGATTCGCGCTGGTCGCTGCCCCCGCAGAGTACCGCGTCACGGGAGTGAAGACGTTCATCGTTAGTCACAACGGGATCGTCTACCAGAAGGATCTGGGGCCGGACACGCTCCAAGCTTTTAAAGACATGGAGCGCTACAACCCGGACAAGACCTGGCATCGCACCGACGACCAATGGCCCCCGGAGGTGGCAGCCGCTGGGGAGTAACTCGCGGCACTGGCTCAATTGGGTGCCAAGGTCTATTTCCAGCCGAAACGTCGCTCCGAAGGCAAGGCCGATCAACCATGTTGCAGTGGTGATCCCTCGCCTGCAGAGGACGGAACAAGAAGACTGCGATGACCGTTAACCAGCAACTGCAAGCCTCGCTAGGCATTGCCCCGAGGCCGGAGTGCGTCGATGCCGCTGGCCGCAACCCTAGAGGTGGATGTGGTACGATTGCTTAGTGCGAAGATCCTCTGGAATTGCCCAGGTAAGGCAGCACAATCTGATGGCTCTTACTCGCGCATTATGAGCGGTTCGGACCGGCGCAGGGGGCATTTCAGGTCATGGTGGGCATCGAGTGCGTTTTATGCACAAAGCGCGAACCCGCATGAACGCTAGCGATCTCGCATGTTGTTGACCTGGCGAGTGGGGACGTAGTTCAGTTGGTTAGAACGCTGCCCTGTCACGGCAGAGGCCGCGGGTTCGAGTCCCGTCGTCCCCGCCATTTACTTTGAATGGCTTAGCTCGTTTCAACGCGCAAACCTCAACCCGATATTCAACCCGTTATTCCCCTCAGTTCGGCCGCCCCGCCACTTTGATGGCCTCCAGGAAGATCCCCTGGGCCGCCACCTGCTGGCTGTTCACGGCGTGGGTGTAGTGCAAGGCCATCTTCAGTGTTTTGTTG
>DASPRM010000119.1 GCA_035624455.1 Terriglobales bacterium | reverse complement strand
CGATCAGGATTCACCCAGATACGCATCGCGTAGGGCCCGGCGCCGAAGATCTGAACCTGAGAGACTCCTGAGATCCGTGTGAGCGCATACTGCAAGTTGATGATGGCGTAATTTGCCAGAAAAACGTTGTCATACGCGCCGGTAGAGGAGTAGAGGTCGAGCAGCATGAAGGGCGCCGTGGTACCTGGTTGCACGATCACGCCCTGCTGGTTTACCTCGCTGGGCAATTGTGCGTTCGCCTGCCCGGTCCGCATTTGAGCAAGAATCTGGTCGGTATTGATATCGGTGCCGAGGGCATAGTCCACGTACAGCGTCATTCCTCCGCCGGAGCTGGCGCTCAACGAGTACATGTAGTTCATGCCGCTGACGCCTGACATCTGCTGTTCAATGGGAGTGGCGACCGACTCGGCGATTGTTTGCGCGTCCGCGCCGGGGTAGGTGGCCTTTACCTGGACCATTGGGTCGGCGATGTTAGGGAACTGTGCAGTAGGCAGGCGCAGCATCGAGACAACACCGACCAGCACCATCAGAATGGAAATGACCATCGCGACGATCGGCCGATTGATAAAGAACTTCGACATGATCAGTTGCTCCCGCCGGCAGTTACTACGTACGGCTTCGGCGCGACAGGGATACCTTCCTTAGCCAGCTGCGGCGCCATTCCGGCAGCCATCTGAACCTTCTGAATGCCTTCGACCACCACCTGCTCGCCGGGCTTCAATCCTTCCGTGATGACCCAGTTGGGCCCAACCCGGTCACCCACCTTGACGGGCCGGAACATCGCCTTCTTCTCGGGCGTGACCACGATGAGCTGGTACTGCCCCTGCACTTCGATCACGGCCGGTTGTGGAACCAGCAGGGCTTTGTTGTACTCGCCGACTCTTACGCGAACACGGCCGTAACCTCCCGGACGAAGAACGGCGTCAGGATTGGAAAATTCGGCAGCCATCTGGATGGTGCCGGTTTGCGTGCCGATCTGGCGATTGACATAAATGACGACACCCTTCTGGGGATACGGCACTTCATTGGCCTGGATGAACTCAATGGGCACCCTGTTCAACGCTGTCCGGCTGACCTTGCCGGTGATAACGCCGGTCACTTTTGCTGCGAAGCTCAGATAGACGTTTTCACTCACGTTGAAGTAGGCCCAAATAGGATTCACTTGCGAGACGGTAGTCATTTTGGTGCTGGTGCCCACCAGATCGCCAACCTGGGAATTCGCTACACCAGCGATGCCATCCACCGGCGAATAAATCTTGGTCCACTGCAGATTCAGTTGTGCATTCTCCAGGGCTGCCTTTCTGGCTTGAACCTCCGCCCTCGAGGCCGCCTGATTGGCCAGATCAGTATCGAGGTCCTTTTGGGGAATCGCTTGTTGAGCGGCGAGCGGGGTGTCGCGCTGGACGTCAGCATCGAACTTGGCAAGATTGGCCTGGCTCACAGCTAGTTGGGCTTTGGCCTGCTCCACATCCGCCTGGTACTGGCGAGGATCCAACTCAAAAAGAAGCTCGCCTTTCTTGACGTAGAAGCCATTCTGATAGTTCTGCCTGAGCAAATAGCCTTGCACTTTAGGCGTGATGTCGGCATTGACCGGACCATTCAGTTGCGCGACATACTCGTCGTAGATAGGAACGTCCTGCTGAACGACGTTGGCCACCACCACTTCGGGGGGGCTCGGCTTCGCAGCCACTTCCTTCTTTTCGCAACCAAGCGACGCCAGCAATACAGGCAAAGCGAGCGCGGCAGCGATCCAACGCTGCAGCATTGGGAAATTAGCTGATAGGTGCCGCTCCAAGGATGAGAGGGAAGCTTCAGAGAACAAGAGAAGATCGTGACTGAATCGCATTGACACACTCCTGAGGCTCAGGAGTCACAGAGCCACGAGAATTTGTTTAGACAAACCGTCAGTCTGACTCGGCAATGCTACCGAAAGTCTGCTGGATAGCGCGTAAGCTTAGACCCTCTACGCCTCAATGGCAAACTGGTAGAAATTACAGTTCGCAAAAAAATCACCCAGCAAGTTCACGAGGCCACCTCCGGGCCCCCTGGCGGAGACACGGCCGAAGACCGCTATTTCTTCGCCTTTTCTCGATCGCTTAACTCAAGCGACACCAGCCGAGCAATCAGGATCGCCGGGTAAAGTTGCCCTACCAATGCCTCTAACGTGGCCAGAGACCTCGTCGCCGGGATCGTCGGAATCATGTCTCCATATCCGAGGGTGGTAAGGGTAACGAAGCTGTAGTAGATGAACTCCGACCCCGGCTTGCCGCTTCCTGTATGTGACGGCGGGAGTTGAATCGCTCCCGGGTGAACAATTTGGGCGATGCCGTAGGCGGTCGCCCACATCAGTCCGAGCAGAAGGAAGGCGCAGATCGCTCCTTGAATGCGGTGGATATTTACCCGACCAGCGGCAAATACACGAGCAAGCACGATAGCCGCAAGGATTGTCAGGGATAAGAGAAATAGCGCTCGTTCGAGAATGTCCAGGGCTTCGCCGGATTGGACCAGCGAAGCCCAATCCACGAGTACAGTCAGGGTGATGATTGCTATGACCGGCAGGGAACGGATCGTGATGCGTCCGACGGCGGCCACACCGGAAATCAGTAACAGGGTAAAAAAGATGCTTCTCACAATTCGTCCGACCCAGCCCACGTCGTGCAATGGATAGATCGCAAAGATGTAAATCACCAGGGTTGCCGTGAGTGCGGACAGGCTCCACTCGGTCAGCCAAAAGCGATAGAAAACTTCGAAAGGCTTAGTCATTCCGCGAGTTTCCCAGGCAAGACTAGAGCCCCCAAAGTCAGGGGGGAACCGTCAAAACTGACAGGCGGACTGAATGCGAGACGGCCGGCGCAACCAGACTCCAACCCAGGCGGCGCTAAAGGCCCGCCACCGCCGTAGCTAGCCGATGGCCCTGCATATTCGGGACTGTCAAAGTTGCCAGTTGGCAAATACTTATTCATGCCCTAGAAGGAAGCTTTGAAAGGTGGCTGACACACTCATCGAACAGAACATGACTCTCAGGCTGCGTGATTTTGGAGAAGGAAATCAGATGAACAAACGAATCGTAATGAGGCTCCCGCTGCTGTTGTTTTGTGCGTTTTCTCTGGCGGCATTCGCACCGGGAATGGCGCAATCACAAACGACAGGAAAACCGGCCGCAGCTTCTGCCGAAACCAATACGGAGCAAAAGAACATCCAGGAGTATATCGACCTCCTGCGCACCGACATTCGACAGCAGAAAGCCCAGATCATGGGCGCGGTCATGCAGTTGGATGTGGATCAGGCGGCGAAATTCTGGCCGATCTACCAGGAGTACGACGCGGAACTAAACAAGCTCAACAATCAAAGGGTCGCAAACATTAAGGAATACGCGCGCAATTACGACCAAATGACCGACGCCAAGGCGGACGAGTTGATTCAGAGCGGCCTGAACTTTCGCAAGCAGCGTGGCGAGCTTCTGGTGAAATACTACGGCCGCGTCAAGGCGGCGCTGGGAGCTATTGAAGCTGCCCGATTTGTGCAGATTGAAGATCAGCTGCTCATGCTGATTGATCTGCGGATTGCATCTTCGTTGCCGCTAGCTGCAGAGGGTTCATAGACTCCGAAAAAAGGAGAGAGACATGAAACATGCAATCGTTCGCGTCGCAGCTTTGTTTGCGAGCCTGATTTCGACTGCTTTAATGATCACAATTCCTGCGCTGGCAGCTCCACTACCGCAGGTCCCGAAGGTTACGGTTCCTGCCGGAACACGCATTCTGATCCGGATGATCGACAGCGTGGATTCGAGCAAACAACAGGTGGGATATCGCTTCACCGCCAGCCTGGAGACAAATCTGCAGGTGGATGACATGGTGGTCGCTCCCAGAGGGTCGACGGTGTATGGCCGGTTGAATACAGCCGAAAAGGCCGGCCGGATGTCAGGCGGCGCCGAACTCACCCTTGAGCTGACCGATATCGTGATCAACGGCACGGCGTATCCGCTCATGACCAGTGATTATGTTGTCAGGTCGGAAGGTAAAGGCAAGAAGACGGCACGGAGAGTTGTTGGCGGCACCGGGCTAGGCGCACTCATTGGCGGAATTGCAGGCGGAGGAGCAGGCGCAGCCATTGGTGCTCTTTCCGGGGCAGCCGCCGGAACGGCGCTGTCGGCTGCCAGCGGCGGGAAACAGGTGTCGGTGCCCAGCGAATCGCTGCTCGAGTTTCAATTGGAACACCCCGTCGCCCTTCCGGCAGCACAGTAGTGTTGCCCGGGTGCGATGGGTTGGGTGTCGGTCGCTGACTTGTGACCTAGCGGAAGTGGACACTGTAACTCACCCATTGCTCCGTCCTGCTCGCTTTCGCTTGCGGGAGGGTGTGGCAATCAAGCGCGATTATAGCGGTGAGCCGGGAAGGACATTCACCATGAAACCGAGATCCATTTGGTCAGGACTCTGCTTTCGTTCCATTCGAAGCCTCGTGGCCGTCATCTGTGCGGTGTTGATGTTGCCGGCTGATGTGGTTGTGCTGGCAAATTCCCCACAGCAGGCAGCCGCTCCAGCCGCTCCAGCTGATCAGGCGTCCGCGAAACTCCCTCCTGATCAACTGGATTCACTGGTTGCCCCGATTGCGCTATATCCAGACCCACTGCTTGCCCAGACGCTGGCGGCATCTACGTATCCGCTCGAAATTATCCAGCTGCAGCAGTGGCTGGAGAAGAACAAGAATCTCAAGGACAAGGCGCTGGTGGATGCGGTGTCGAAGCAGCCCTGGGATCCAAGCGTCCAGGCTATGGCCGCTCTGCCGGACGTGGTTAAGCGGCTGGCCAGCGACATCCAGTGGACCACCGATCTGGGAAATGCCTTCCTTGCACAACAGAGTGACGTGATGGACGCCGTGCAGCGTATGCGCAAGAAGGCCCAAGATTCGGGGAATCTGAAATCCAACGAGCAGCAGAAAATCGAAACCAAAGTCGTTGAAAGCAAGCAGGTGATCGTTGTTCAGCAGGCCAGCCCCGAGGTAGTCTACGTTCCCAGCTATAACCCGACGGTGGTGTACGGTGCTCCTGCCTATCCTTATCCGCCAATTTACTATCCTCCGCCGGGCTATTACGCCGCAGGTATGGCGATCTCGTTTGGCGTCGGCGTGGCGATGGGAGCGGCTTGGGGTGGCGGCTGGGGCTGGGGTTGCGGATGGGGTGGCAACAACGACATCACCATCAACAACAACAACAATTTCAATCGCAACTCGAACATAAGCGGAGGCAACCGCACCAACGTAGGCAGCGGAAATCGGCCGGCGAACCAGCCAGCGCGCGGCGGTGCGAACGCGGGGGGCAAGTGGCAGCACAATCCGCAGCACCGCGGCGGAGCTCCCTATGCAAATCGGGATTTAGCAAACAAATATGGGGGCACAGCGCGTGGAGACTCACTGGCGAACCGGCAGGCGAATGCGCGCCAGAACCAGGGTCAGCGTGGCAGTTTCCAGCAGGCAGGCACGGGTGACCGCGGCGCTGCAGGCGGACGACAACAGGCGGGCGTGAGCGACCGAACTGCGGGCGGCCGGCAACAGGGCGGCGTGAGTGACCGCAGTGCGGGGAATAGACAACAGGCAAGCCTGAACGACCGCAGTGCCGGTGGGCGGGACGTGAGTAACCGCAGTTCGGGAGCTGGAGTAAGCGATATGAGCCGCGGTGGGGGAGACCGCGTCGGTAACCGCAGCGTTTCCGATGGCGGCGGATCGCGCGGCAACAGCGCCTTCGGTGGCGGTGGCTCTGGTGGGTTCAGCGGGAGCAGCGCACGGGCGAGCAGCTCGCGTGGCGCTTCCAGCATGGGTGGTGGCGGTGGCCGTCGCGGCGGCGGTGGCGGGCGCCGGAGATAAGTCATGGCTAGGGAGAAGGGTATGAAAACAACGTTATTAATCGGCAGTCTGTCGAAAGCTCTGCTCGCGCTCCTGGCCGCCGCACTGTTTTGTGTCCTGGCGATCTCTGGGTATGCGCAGCCGCAGTCAAATAAGCCGTCCTCATCCCCGCCGCCGGAACAAAAGACGTTTAGTAGTCCGCAACAAGCGGCGGACGCTCTGATCCAGGCGACGGGCGATTATGATGTTTCCACCTTGCTGCAGATTTTCGGGCCGCAGGGGGAAGACTTTGTTTCTTCCGCAGATCCTGTTCGCGACAAGAACGCCGCGCTTGCCTTCGCTGCCAAGGCAAAAGAAAAGAATGTGGTCAGCCTCGACCCCAAAAACAAGGCGCGAGCTATTCTGATAGTCGGTAATGATGATTGGCCGCTCCCGGTCCCGATAGTAAAGAACGCGGCGGGCAAGTGGTATTTCGAAACGAAAGCCGGCCACAAGGAGATACTGTTGCGGCGTATCGGAGCCAATGAATTGGACGCTATCCAGGTCTGCCGCGGATTCGTGGAAGCACAGAACGAGTACGCCGAGGAGATCCACGACAATTCCGGCGTCAACCAATACGCGCAAAAGATCATCAGCACACCCGGTAAGCGCGATGGTTTGTACTGGGTAAATGCGGACGGCACGCCGGGCGGTCCGATCAGCGAGAGTATCGCTCGTGCTATTCAGGAAGGCTACTCGAGCAAGCGCGAACCCTATCACGGCTACTACTTCAAAGTGCTAAAGGGACAGGGTCCTGCCGCCCCGCTGGGACAACTCGATTACGTGATCGAGGGAGCTATGATCGGTGGATTCGCCCTGGTTGCAGTTCCGGCGGAATATCGCGTCACTGGCGTCAAGACATTCATGGTCAGCTACGACGGGATTGTGTATGAAAAAGACTTAGGGCCTGACTCCCTGAACATTGTAAAAAACATGGAGCGCTATAACCCAGACAAGACTTGGCGACCGACCTTCGATCAATGGCCCGTGAATGATTCGGTCACCGGAAATTGAACTCGGTCTGCACGATTACGTAGTAGTCGCCACTGGGATCGGGCGGACAGGAAAGTTCGAATTTAATTGCGCGAATTTCATCGGTCACGACTTTGAAAATTGCGCCACGGTGAACGTCATCCGGGCTCCGTGTACGGAGACCACCTCCTCCGATTACATGGGAGGACTCAGCCATGGCTCTTGAACAATCAGCGGTTGAGAAGACCCACACGAACCAGGCCCTCAGAGCGTTCATTGAGATCAGTCTGGTGGTTGTGATGGCTGCCGCTTCTCTTATGATCCTGCGGCCCTTCCTTCCCCTGATTGCCTGGGGCATCATCATCGCGATCGCTTCTTACCCCGGCTACGGAAAGCTGCTGCGAATCTTCGGCGGACGCAGAGTACTCGTGGCTGTGATTTGGACCCTTCTTCTCTTGAGCATCCTGATTGTTCCGGTGGTTTTGTTGGCACAGACCCTTGTCGAGGGCATCCACAGTCTAGCGGGCCACCTTAGGGATGGAACTCTCACCGTTCCGTTGCCGCCCGCCCGCATAGAAACCTGGCCTCTCATTGGTGGTCCCTTGAAAACCTTGTGGACGGCAGCTTCCACCAATCTTGGCGAAGTCCTGAAGAGGTTCACTCCCCAGATCAAATCCAGTATTCCGGTATTACTCTCAGTCTCCGCCGGCATCGGCCTGAGTGTGCTGCAATTCGTGCTGTCTATCTTGGTTTCCGGAGTTCTCCTTGCCAGTGCCGATGGCGCTGCAAAGGTCAGCCGTTCTTTGGTTAACCGCCTCTTCGAAAATAACGGCCCCGAGGTCGAGGATCTGGTCGGATCCACTATCCGCAGCGTTACCAGTGGCATTCTCGGCGTCGCCGTAATCCAATCAGCTTTCGCAGGTCTTGGTTTTCTGGTGGTGGGTCTGCCAGGTGCTGGCTTGTGGGCGATGATCTTTCTTTTCGCTGCGGTACTTCAAGTAGGCCCGCTTGTACTAATCCCCGCAGTAGCCTACGTGTTTACGATCGCGAGCACCACCAAGGCTGTCACATTTCTAGTTTGGTGCATCATCGTCGCCCTGATGGATAACATACTGAAGCCGCTCTTGCTGGGCCGAGGTGCTGCCGTTCCCATCGTTGTGGTCTTCTTGGGCGCGATTGGTGGATTTATGGCGATGGGCATTATCGGTCTCTTCGTCGGTGCAGTCGTTTTGTCGGTCGGTTACAAATTGTTACTGGCATGGCTCGAGGGGCCTACGGCGGCCCAGCCCGGCATCTGAAGATTAAAAAAAACAAGCCCTCACGCCCTCTCACCGACTGGAGGTAGCAGCCACAGGAGTTACTCTTAAGGAATCCAACTCTTTGACGAGCTCGTGCCAGTCTTTCGAATTCCGCTTGGTTGCAAAGGGCTTTTCGAGATCGGAGTAATAAGCAAGAAAATCCTGGCGCAGAGAGTCTGAAATAGGTTTGCCATACGTTTTGTTCAACAATTTGGCGTAAGCTTCGTCCGTAAGCCTATAGTCAGCTGCTGCGGTTAGTTCTCCCGTGTCCAGGTTTTCATTGGGTAGTTGGAGTTGGCCTTCCCGTTGTGCAAGCAGCAATGCCCGATAGTGGTCGAGGGTCTCATTAAAGCTGAGCATGTAGAGCTGTTCGACAGCGGGTGTGGGTGGATGGAATGCGAGCACACTATAGGGTCCGATCTTGGGCACGATGCGCCAGAAGAACGCCCGTAGGCGGCCAAAGAAGCCTGGTTTTTCGTAAACCTCACCCCAGTCCTTTCGATAGTCGGCGTTGGAAACGTTGTAGATGAATTTTGTCTTGGTCTCGCTGGGATCGCTGTGTTGAATCTCGTCTTTCTTAAGATGCCATGCCGCTCTCGTCATGCGGGGAATGGCTGTGGAAACGGCGTGGCGGTAGCTGCCCATGGCCAGGTTCACCCGACCAAAGATATTCGAGAGATCGAGCGAGTAGGTTCTAGCGAAGGCTCTTTCCAAGAGCGGCCTTGAAACCTCAAAGCCGATAAAGTCGTGGTAGGCTTCCGGTGCGTAATGGCTTTTGGCCACCCGGTCCACATCGAAGCCAAACTCCACTTTCATATGTGCCGACGGCTTTTCCTGATACGTGACCTGCGGACCGTACTTCTTTTCCAATTTGGGGTACATCAGCGCCACCGCTCGGTTGGTGGCAAGCCCGTGCCCGGAATTGTCGGCAGCGTAATGTGACATTGCGCCCAGCGCGAATGCGTATTCATTTAGGTCTCGGGATTCTTCGATCAAGGCGAAAACAAAATCTCCGCTTCGGACATAGTGCGTGAGGTCGCTGAAGAATCGGTTGCCGAAAGGGTAATAACCCAGGTCCTGGATAATTGCTCCCCCATAGGCATAGGCGCGGGCGCGCAGCAGTTCTTCCGCTGTGGCATTGGGGAATCGCCTCAAAAGAGTTGGCTCGATGCTGTCCTTCCACGCGGCATCGACGATAGCTTCATGTGTAAGAACGGAGTAGGCCGCACAATTGGGAACACCGGAGACTCCCAGCAGAAATCCAACAATCAAAAATCCACACCAAGAGCGAAATACAGACAGACTTCGTGCGGATGTCTTTTCTCCACGGAGACGCGCCTGTAATTGGTCCAACAGCATTGATCCTATTCTCATTGCATCATCAGAGTTTGCAGAGGGGTCTTCTCATTAACGGAGGACGCGGGCTACGCGGGTACACTACTTGGCGTTTACGTCCTCCCAGGCGCGTACCTTTCTTCGAGCCTCATCAAAGATACGCTCGTAATTGCCTCTGGTGATCTTTTCACGCGCGGCTGGAGTCAGGAGTTGCCAGAGCGGGGCATACTGGTAGTACACCCTTAGGTACTGCTCTTGTGTCGAAGGCGCCACCTCGTCTGTTCCGAACAGAAAACGATCAGGATAACGATTCATAAGGTCAGCGCTAATCCTGGTACTCTCCGGCGTCGCCACAAGGTACTTCGCCACCTCGTTCCATGAAATGTCGAAATTGACGTGACTGAAGGCAGGATCCTGCAATATCGCTTCGATCGTGGCCGCGTGACCCTGAATCGGACGAACGATCCTTCCCATTCCGGTATGCGCCCAGATGATCGTCGTCTTCGGATGTCGTTTCAAGACAGCCTTCATTTGATCCAGGTAGGCGGGAGGCGAGCCCTCCTTTGCGAAGGGCACGTCCATATCATTGTGAATGAGCACCACAAGCCCAACTTCGGCAGCGAAGTCCAGGATGCGATCGAGAGCAGGATTCCGCAGGGAGGCGGTCCCCCCGCTCACCTTGGCAGAGACGAACTCCTTATGAATCGTGAATTCCCCAATACCGGAGAAAACTCCCGGAAATGTTTGTAGAACCCGTCGAATGTGATCCGCAGCGTACATATCTGTGGGATTGAAGCCGGTGATCATCGGATCAAAGCGCGCCTGCTCCTGCTTCGAAAGGGAGCGATACGCCATCGCAATGTAGGCATCGGTGAAGGAGTAGTAATACAAGGGTGCGTCGGTCTGCAGATAATAGGTGGGTGCAAAATCGCCGGAGTTCTCATAGGACCATTCCTGCTGCAGGGGAATTCCAAACACAGCCACACGGCCAACCTTAGTTCCCATGATCCTGACGAAATCATGGATATCCGTGCCCTGTTGGATATAGTTCGTAAGATGGAAGTGAACGTCGTTCAACTCAGGCTGCGACTGCGACAGGCAATGCGTACAAGTTAGGACAAGAGTTGTGACGAACGCGAAAACCAATAGTGGACTGACGCTGCCAGCTCGGAATTTTATGTGGGCCATCCTGAACCTCTTATTCTTTTGACCTCGCGATCTCGTGAATGACGCTTCGCTCAGAACGCCAATTCAAGGTTCGTGTGGAAGATCGGACCGGTTGCGCCGAGGGCAAATGGAACAGATGTGTAACCGACAGGTGACTTATTGACGTACAGGAACTCCGAGTTCCAGCGCACGACTTTGTTGTGCCAGGGGAAGACGTTAACACCCGAGCGAAAATCCCACGGTGATCCATATTTTCCGTGAACGGTTGAACCGCCAAGGTACGCCTGCACTGTCTTGGGCACGATCATGACAGACCCTTGCATCTGGAAACCGTGAGAGAAGATAGCAGCTAGAGCTTCTGTCCCGGGACCAGTGAAGTGGTCAAGCCAACGCAAGAAATACTCGCCGTCCAGAGACAGCCCGCGATATTTGAGTCCAGCGTCGAACGCCGCCATCTTGTAGGTGACGGTATTGACCGTGGTTCCTTGAGCAAACAAATTCGGCGTGAAAATGACGCTACCGTCTTCCAGGCGTATTTGTGTGTTTTCAAACTGGTCGTTATTGGGTTGGCTTTGTTTGGTCTCGTCGCTCCGGGTGAAGTGGGCGGCAAGGCGAGCTGCCAAAATATCGTGATGCTCGAAATCACCAAACCCGGAGCCGAATTCACCGGACGTGGGATTCCAGATAAGTGCCGTGGCGACTGTGTTCAGTCCATTGTCGAGCTGAGCTGCGCTCACCCCGAGAGTGCTGAGGTTATTGCCTAACATGATTTGGTAATTGAGCTTTTTTACAATCTCGCCCCTTGCCCAGACTCCGGAGGTGTAGGAGGGGCGGAAGAATTCGTCAGCAATCAGCCGGGTATCCACGCCCAACCAGAATGGAAAGTTGCCTTCGACGCTGCGTGTGCCCGGCAAAGAAGTGATGCCGCCCGCGAGATTGAAGTGCTTATTGAAGGTATAGTTGACGTTTCCAGCCAGTACGACCTGCGCCCCCAACCCCTGGGAGGCGTTGGAGGTCCATGCGTAAAGAAAGTATCGGAACTTCTCATCGAACAACCAGCCGAGGAACTTGATCTGTACTTTCTGGATCTGAAAGTCTTGCCGCCTCTGGATGTTCTTTAGGTTTGCGAAAGCGTCCGTATATGTCGAATCCAGTCCCAGCTGGTTCAGATAACGCACATAGGTGTAGATACTCAGGTTCAGATCGCCATGCTCCGTATTCGCAATCCGAAAACCGCGGTTCGGAGTGTAGCTACCCCACAGCTTGGACTCCTCGGGCTCTCGTGTTTCGGAATCGGCCTCAGAACCTCGGCTCTCCGTGACAACTTCCTGTTGTGGTGGCGTAGTGACGGCGACCTCGCGTGTTGACTGCTGCGCGCTGGCTCGGGCATGTTCAGGAACGGAGCCGCTTTCGGCCGGGGATTTTTCTGCGAGCGCCTGTCGAAGTGCGCCAATTTCATCCATGAGTTCACGATTCGCCTTCTCGAGTTGGCGGTTTTGCTCTACAAGTTTGTCAACCTGCTTCAACACCTCGACAGTATCCAGACCTGATTTTTTGTCATTTTCCGAAGTGCCGTTTTGAGCGAGCGCACTGTCGAGTCCGCCGCTCACTCCAAGGATAAGCACAAAGCAACAGAGCATGGATCGTCTACGGAAGCAGATCACTTGCGCACTCCTGAGGTCGTCATGCCTCGAGCCGAAGATCATCGCTGGCGGTGAGTCCGTCTACTTTCCCCGCCACCAATAAATGTGCTTGCTACTTCAAGCCAACTGAACTCGGCGAATAGAGGTTGTAGTTCAGCCTCTCCGTCACATAGTCAATGACCTTCTGTGCCTTCACGCTGTTTCCGGCCTCATCCAGAGGAGGAGCGAATACCGCAATGGCACCCTTACCCGGCGCGATGGCGACGATGCCTCCACCGACCCCGCTTTTTGAGGGTAGACCAACATGCCAGGCCCAGCCGCCGGAGCCGTCATACAAGCCAGCCATCGCCATCGTGCTCAGGATGTGTGGGATGTCCTCGCGCTTTATCACTTGTTCGCCGGTTGCCGGATTCACCCCGTTGTTGGCCAAGGTTGCTCCCATGCGAGCGAGTTGAACCGCATTCACGCCGACCGAGCACTGCTTGGTGTAGATGTCGACGGACTGGAACGGATCGGCATAGATGCGGTCGTATTTGGCGAGCAGCATCGAGAGCGCCTTGTTACCTGTATTGGTCGCAGCTTCCGACTTATAGACCTCGTCGATCAGAGACAGCTTCTCCCCTGCCGCTTTGCTGTAGAAGTTCAGGATCTTGTTCCATTTCTCTTCAGCGTCCTTGCCGGAGATCAGGCTTGTCGTTGCAATCGCTCCAGCATTCACCAGCGGGTTCCCCGTGTGAGTTGGCATGTCGACCACCGCCAATGGAGAATTGAATGGCCGGCCTGTAGGCTCTGAGCCAATCTTCTGAAACACTGCCTCGGGACCCAGTTCCTCCATTGCCAGAGCGAGGGTAAAGACCTTGGAGATGGATTGGATCGAGAATGAGTACTTCACGTCTCCCAGCGTCAGGACCTGGTTGTCCGTGGTGACGATCGCAATCCCAAATAGCTTGGAGTCGACCTGCGCGAGATAAGGGATGTAATCCGCATTCTTCCCGCTGGTGTCCGTTTTGAACTTGTCATAAGCCTCTCGTACGACTTGCTCGACCAGTTCTCGCCTTGGTGCAACCGGACTTCGCGCAGTCTGGGCCGAGACCGATAGTGGAGTTAGGACGAGAATGGTCAGAACCGTGGCGATCAGTCGATTCAAAGACTTCGTATTGGCGATCAGCATAGTCTCCCCTCGAATCAAGCTCGTTTGGTGCCCTGACTTCAGAACTCAAAGCTCTTGCCCCAGTCGTATTTGAATCCGAATTGCAGTCGGTAATCGTTCACATTGAAGCCGTCGCTGAAGTTCACCCGTCTTCCGAACTGAAATTCGCTGCCCATGGTGACTTTGGGGATAGGGTGGAAGAGCAGGTTTCCAATTGCGTAGTGTCCCTGGTGAAAGTCCGCGGGCAGCTCGGCATTGGAGTTATCGATGTTCTCCAGCGAGTAGCCGACAGAACTGCTGAAGCGATCGTTCCAGGTATGGTCGAGGAACGACACCACCCCCAGCACCGGCAGCGGAATACCTTCGATGGGCCGGCTCGGGTTCCCGGTATTCTTGACACCGATGTCAATCGGCGCGTCGTTCATGTAGTTCTGAATGCCTCGGCCGTACACCACTTGCAATCTCGCGATATCTTTCTTGCTCAGCTTTAGATTGGAACTGGTGTTGATTCCCCAGCCCAGAACGTCCCGGCCCAGCGGAAATGGACTCGCATTCCCTGTGTCCTGCCAGGAGATCTTGCGGAAGATGCCAGCCACCTGGAGATAGCCCCATCTCCGGATGAAGCGCGCCTGCCACGAAAAGTCCGGCAAGTCGAACTTGGGTCGCACTCCTTGCAACTCGATACGGCCCGCATACACACCACCGTCCGCGCTGGCGCCGGGCCGCTCGACCGCAAATGTTAGGCGTGTGTTGTCGCTGCGAATCGGCATCCAGCGAAACTGGATGTTTCGGAAGAAAACCATACCGGTGGGTCCCCAATACTCAAGCGTGTTGGGGAAAACATCGGGATCCATGAATGGACTCCACGTCTGTCCTGCCCCGAACGGTCCCAGCTCGCCGTACGCCTGACGCAGGCGGAACGTCGTCTGGCCGGCGTCGACGCCCGTCCCGAACAACTCAAACTCGAACTGAGTTTTTAGTTTGCCGAGCGGCGTATCCGTGCCAGTCTTTACGCCGAAGCGGGTTTGACGGACACCGAAGTACACTTTTCCATCCGGCGCAAACTGGCCGGAAAAGGAGGGCAACTTCGTGGGCCGCACCACGTCGAACCAGTCAGGGTCATTCGTCTTGAAATCGTATCCCGCATCAAGCATCACAAATCCGTAAAGATCCAGCGTGGTCTTCTTTTCTTCCTCAGCGGGTGGACGCTCGGCAGGAGCTTTGGGAGTGTCCTGGGTGACCTGAATCTGCATAGCCTGCGTGACGATTTCCGCGTTCGCTTTCTGGGTTTGCTGGACCGCCCTGATCTGTCCTTTTATCTCTTGCATCTCTTGCTCGAGACGCTGGAGCTTGTCTACAAGCTGCTGCAGATCTGGACTCTGTGGCGTACTTACCTGGCCCAAGGCGGGCGTGATCAGAGACAGAAGGATCAGTGTGCCCGTCGCGCAGAACACCGTAAATCTTCGATGGGTTGGCATCGTTTCTCCGATGGCGCCAGCATGCGGGAACACGATGCATTGCTATAACTGTCAATTCTGCCAGTCTTGATTTATGGTGGCGCCTACAGTCCAGCTCAACCAGGGGGCAATCATGAATTGTGCCAGGCATTCTTCGCGGCTTTTGTCAGCAGCTTCGTTGTTCGGGCCTTGTGGCATCGCGCAGAACTATTCCGAGGTCCAATGTGGGACATCACCTTCATTCGCACCAGGCCGAATCAGGGAGACGCCAATATCGCCAGCCTTCGCGCAAACTCGGGGCTCATTAGACGCCGCGATTGTTAAAGAAAGAAGCAGGGTGAGGTGAACGGTGAACACTGAGACTCCGATCGTGCCGCAGATTCAATCGGCTGCATTCCGCCACGCACAGCTTAAGAGCGAACTGGTTCGCGGCATAGTTGTCGTAGCCGCGGTTCTCACGATTCTCCTGCTTCAGACTGCGCGAATGCTTGCGCTGCACGCGCATGAAGATCGGGCACATTTGTTTGCCAAACTGATATTCGTGGCTTTTTTCGTGCTGTACGAAGTGGTCGTGCTCTATGCAGTAAGACGCGCGCTGCGCGGAGGCCGCAGCCTTCCCAGGTTCGCCTGGATCGGCGACATCATTATTGAGACATCACTCCCAGCCCTGGGTATCGCATTCTTGACTGGCTCGGTAATTGCGCCCGCATATCGACCCCTTGCTAATCCTCTGGCACTCACGTTCTTTCTTTTCATCATCCTTTCCGTCCTGCATCTGAATCCCTGGGCGTCAGTTCTATCCGGTTTTGTCGCGGCCGGATCGTATCTGTGCGCGTCTTATTATCTCGGCTGGAGGCCAATGCTTTACACACACGCGTCCATCCAGTCTCCCGAGCGAACGGTGTTCAGTTATGCGTTGGAATTCCTGGTAGCCGGAGGAGTTGCCGCAGCCGTAGCGCGAGAGGTCCGAAGTCATGTTAATGCCGCTCTGCGCGAGGCGGAAACCAGACGCCAGATGGAGCGCCTGGAACATGACATGAAAGTTGCTCGCTCGATTCAGCAATCGTTACTTCCCAGCAATGCGCCCGCGGTCAAGGGATTTGATGTGGCGGGATGGAATCTTCCAGCGGATGAGACAGGTGGTGACTTCTATGATTGGCAGATTTTTCCGAATGGCAAACTGGTGGTGGTACTGGCGGACGTAACTGGACATGGCCTGGGTCCCGCCATGCTTGCAGCAGTTTGTCGCGCCTATGTGAGAGCCAATCTCAGCATCCAGGATGGCCTGCTCACGGCAATGGATCGGATCAATACAGCACTTTCGCAGGATTTGACTCCCGGTCGTTTTGCCACTCTGGTGGCTGCAATTTGCACGCCAGGCAGTTCGCGCGTGGAACTCCTGTCGGCTGGCCATGGTCCGCTCTTTACTTATTTGCTGCGCGAAGACCGGATCGAGTCGATGGGAGCTCAAGGACTGCCCCTTGGCCTCATGCCGATATTCAACTCTGATCCGCCTTGTTTCCTCGACCTCAGTCCAGGAGACTTACTCGTGCTGGCAACGGATGGCTTGTACGAATGGGAAAATCCCCAGGGTGAACAGTTCGGCCCACAGAGGCTGGAAGAAGTCGTTCGGCGGGTTCGCGAATGCCCGCCCTCGAAAATTATTGAGGCACTCTACCAGGCGGTGGTGGAATTCTCCGGCGGAACCAAGCAGCAGGACGATCTGACCGCTGTCATCATTAAGCGAACGCATGAGACGAATTGATGATAACCCTCTTCCCTCACTCGGCATCTGTCTCGCTTTGACAGTTGGCAGCCCCTATCGCGGTGATGCGGTGATGATATCCGGCACACTAACCGCGCATCGCGTGCACAACAGCCACCAGGACTGGGCCCCATACCGTGAGCAAGATATTTCCGATTGCGTATGGCACGGTATAAGCTAGCGACGCGACGTTGCTGCCACTCGCCTCTCGCAATGCCGTCAAGCCGGGGGTGCACGTCTGTGCTCCAGCGAGGCCTCCAAGGATCATGAGCGGGCTCATCTTTAGGACATATCGCGCGGCCACCGTCCCTACGGCGAGCGGCACCGTTGTAACGACCATCCCGGCAAGGAGTACGGTGCTGAAGTAGGCGGTCCCACTTCTGACGTAAGCCTCGACAGCATGTGGGCCGGCCTGCAATCCGACCGCTGCGATAAAGACGATCAGGCCAATGTCCATGAGCAGGCGCTGCGCTGGTTCAGGTATCGAACCGAAGACTGGACGCCGGCTGCGCGCCCATCCGGCTACGAGACCGATCACAAGGATTGAGCCCGCTGTTCCGAGGCCTAGAGCGATTCCTCCGGCATTGAGCTTGAGCAGTCCCAGCAGTATTCCGATACAAATCCCTCCGGCTAGGAACATAAGATCGGTCCTCGACAGATCGCGTTCAACGAAACCGATATACTTGCCAGCTCGTTCGACGTCATCGGGCGCGCCCACGAGCTGCACAATGTCGCCGCGCTGCGCTACCGTCCAAGGCTCACGGGGAATCAGCTCCGTGCCTCGTTGCACCGAATCAAGATACACACCTCGCAGTTGCGGGTCTTGCGCAAGTTCGCCAAGTGTCTTGCCGTTTACCTCTCTGCTGGTAATCACGACCGCAGACGCCTTGACGGGCACCGACAAAAGGGCGAGGTCGTCAACCTCCGGTCCGATGTCCTTCATGGCATTGACGAACGCCTTGCGTTGAGCGGAGACCACCACCCGGTCACCAACCTTCAACTCGAGGGCGGGGTTCAGAACGAGCCGCTCCTCTCCCCGCTGGACGCGCTGTACCGATAGTCGTGCGTCGGCATAATGCTCTTCCAAGTCAGCGAGCGTCGAGCTGGCGACATGCACGTTCTCCACGCGGTAGGCCCGGAAAGCATAAGGCGCGCCGCCCCATCTCTGGACGCCGGCCTTGCCCCCGGAGAGCTTATTCTCCAACTCCTTCGCCTCGCTCTTCAGATTCGCTCTCATGATTTTCGGGCCAAGCCATGTCAGGAACAGGATCAGGCCTAGGTCTCCAAATCCATATGTAATCGCATCGGCAACCGGGGCGTTCGCCATGAGCTTCGCTTTCGATTGCTCCGTAATCGGCAGGTCTGCGATCGCGCTGAGGCCAGTACCGAGCGCGGCGGACTGGGTCATGCCTCCTGATAGCAAGCCGACGGCAATGCCTTCGTCGAAGCCGAATGCCGCTGTCACGCCAACTACTGCGGCAAGCCCGCTTACCGCCACTATCACCGCCAGTGCGATCTGCGGTAATGCCTCCCTCTTCAAGCTCCCGAAAAACTGCGGGCCCACGGCGTAACCAACGGAGAACAGGAACAGGTAGAAGAACGCCCAGCGCAACAACTCGGGAAGTTCCGGTTTCCCCACAATGCCGATCAGAATGCCGGCAATCAGCGTACCGACCACAACTCCGAAGCCCACACCTTTGAAATGAACGCGCCCGATGATATGTCCCAGAAAGATACTTAGGAACAGACACAATAAGGGATACCCGTGCAGAAAAACACCAAGTCGTTCCAGTGTCATCCATTTCCCTTTCGATGCTGATCACGCCGTCCTCTCCTTCAAAGAGAGCCACTCCCTCTGAGGGATGAGGCAATTCCTTCGCCTGCGGCGTGGTGCCTAGCTAATAGGAATAAAACAGATTTTGTATCTCGCTTGTGGGCCTTGGCTTGAGTAGAGCCAGCATTAATAGAATTCTAGCCTTCTGAGGATTAAGTTCGTCTGACGCGACAAAATTCATCTCGTCATCGTTGATTTCTACGTTCCTCCCAACCGTTCCAGTAACCACGCGGCTGCTCCTGACGATCACGACACCTTTCTTGGCAGCCTTCGCCGCGGCTTCCACGGATGCTTTGTTCATATTGCCATTGCCTACCCCTGCGATGATGATTCCTTTTGCGCCATTCGCAACGGAGGCATCGATCAGATCCGCAGCCATGTCAGCGTAGGCGTAGAGAATGTCGACGCGAGGCAAGGCTGTGACATTAGCTACATCAAATTCGCTCGTCATTGTGTGTTTCCAGTGCGGGCTGTTATAGAAATCATTTTTGCCATAACTGGAAACCCCCACTAATCCACGAAGCGGTGACATGAATGTTTGGACAGCCGTGGTGCTGGTCTTGGTGAGGGAATGTGCGCCGTGAATCCAGTCATTCATCAATACCAGGACGCCACGGCCCCGAGCATTCGGATCGGCCGCCACACCAACCGCATTAAAGAGATTCAGTGGTCCATCGGCGCTGACTGCCGTCGAAGGCCGCATGGAGCCAACCAGGACCACAGGCTTGTCACTCTTCACCACCAGATTCAGGAAGAACGCCGTTTCTTCCATGGTGTCTGTGCCATGAGTAACAACCACACCAGCGACGTCATTCTGAGCGAGCAATGCATTGATACGTTTGGCAGTGCTGAGCATGATCTCCAGCGTCATGTCCTGCGATCCAACGTTGGATATCTGTTCGCCTTTGATGTTGGCGAGATTCTTAATGCCCGGCACCGCGGCCAGCATCGCATCAATTGTCACAGCCCCTGAAGTGTAGGCCGATTGCGTTCCGCTTGCGGCCGCGCCGGCAATGGTCCCGCCTGTCGCAAGGATCACAATGTTAGGAAGGTTCCCTTGCGCAACAGATCGCTGCGAAACGCCGATTGCAAAAATCAGGACTAGCGTAAAAGAAAGGGCGTACTGTCTTTTCATAGTGCTTCCTCTTTTTTGGCCGACATTGAGTTGTCAGAAGCAGACAAGCAGGAATGTCTCCACTGCAAACGATGACAGCGGTTGCAACCGATTGAAACTGTCACTTTTACCAGACGGATGTGCCCTGAGGTTAGTTCCCGGTCACTTCGATTCCGGCCTTCTGACTCAACGGTCACGTACCGTTGGCGCCGAGGCATGGGGCACGAGAGCTATGGAGTCCAGGGCCGACTGCAAGTTTTGACAGTTGGCCGGCACCTCCGTCATTCAATAGCATGACGCACAGGGCGACCAGTAACACAACTGGCTGTCCCGCCGGAGGAATCTATGCGCATCGAACATGATCTTCTTGGCCAAAGGTCGATTCCGGACGACGCCTATTACGGGGTTCAGACTGACCGCGCAATGGAGAATTTCCGGATTTCTGGCGTCCCCATCTCACAATATCCCGATCTGATTCGGGCACTGGCGATCGTGAAACTGGCCGCTGCTCGGGCGAACTACGATTGCAACCAATTTGACGAGCGGATTCTCCATGGCATCGAGCGGGCATGCCAGGAGATCATCGATGGTCGATTGCACGATCAATTCAAGGTGGACCTGATCCAGGGCGGCGCCGGCACCTCCACTAACATGGCGGCGAATGAAGTGATTGCGAACCGGGCGCTGGAGTTTATGGGATTTCAGAAGGGCCAATATGAGCACTGCGATCCCCATAATCACGTGAACTGTTCGCAGTCCACAAATGATGCCTATCCCACAGCGTTGCACATTGCCATCTTTCTATTGAATTCCAGGCTGGTGGGACAACTGCGTAAGCTTATTGAGGCCTTTCATCGTAAAGGTAACGAATTTCGTGACGTAATCAAGATGGGACGCACGCAGTTGCAGGATGCGGTTCCCATGACACTGGGCCAGGAGTTCCACGCCTTCGCAGAAAGTTTGGATAACGAAGTTACGGCACTCGAGCGAGTAGAGAATGTTCTTTACGAAGTCAACATGGGTGGAACCGCAATCGGTACCGGCCTGAACGCGCCCAAAGGGTATGCGGAGGCGTGCGTCGCGCATCTCGCAAAGATCACCGGCAAGCCCATCACACTGCCGGTGAACCTGGTGGAAGCCACGCAGGATACGCAGCCTTTTGTTCTTCTTTCCTCCGTTCTGAAGAGTCTGGCCATCAAGCTCTCGAAGATCTGCAATGATCTTCGGCTTCTCTCATCAGGCCCGCGCGCCGGACTGGGCGAAATCAATCTGCCGGCCATGCAACCGGGATCAAGCATAATGCCGGGCAAGGTGAATCCCGTGATTCCAGAGGTCGTGAATCAGGTCTGCTTCAAGGCTATTGGCAATGACCTTGCGGTAACGCTTGCGGCAGAGGCTGGGCAATTGCAGCTCAATGTCATGGAGCCGATCATCGCCTTTTGCATACTCGAGTCACAAACGATGTTCATGAACGCTGCGGATACCCTCCGGCAGCACTGCGTCGACGGAATCACCGCTAACACCGACGTTTGCCGCAAGTACGTTGAGCACAGCATCGGAGTAGTAACCGCGCTTAATCCTCTTTTGGGATACGAAAAGGCCACCGAACTTGCCGCCGAAGCTTTGAAAACCGGCAGAGGGATCGTCGAGTTGGTGCGCGAGAAGAAGCTTCTATCGGAGGCGCAGATCCAGACTGTTCTTGATCCTAAGGTGATGACTGGGAGCAGAGTTGCGTAAGGCTGCGCGCAAATGATCTGGCTGGAACTCTCGGTTGTTCTCGGCTGCATTTTTGTAGGCGCTCGCCTGAGCGGAATTGGCCTTGGGACCGTGGCAGGCATGGGATTGGTCGTTCTCGTCTTTATCTTCGGCCTCACACCTGGAATGCCACCACGCACCGTCCTCGGGATGATCCTTACCGTCATTACAGCAGCCGCAACCATGCAGGCAACCGGCGGCTTGGATTACCTCGTAGTCATTGCAGACCGTGCCTTGCGGATCTGGCCCGCCGGAATCACCTTAGTGGCACCGGTTATCGCGTACGTCTTCACTTTTGCAGCCGGTACAGGCCATATCGTATACGCTCTGTTACCAGTAATTGCGGAAGTCTCCCGGAGCGCCGGCGTTCGACCGGAGCGCCCACTGTCAATCGCGACCATCGCTTCGCAACAAGCCATCACCGCATCCCCGATTTCGGCCGCAACCGTCGCTCTGCTGGGGCTACTGAGTCCCGCGGGCGTTGGCCTGAAGACCATCCTCCTGATCAGCGTACCTTCGACATTCTTGGGCAGCCTCTTAGGGGCACTGGCGGTCATGTGGAAAGGACCTGAACTGAACGATGATCCGGTCTATCAGGATAAGCTGGCGAAAGGGTTGATCAAGCCATCGGCGTCAGCAGTGGTGCTTGAGGGCTCGAGTCTGAAGCGTGCACGCGGATCCGTAATCGTGTTCCTGCTGACGGCAGTCTTGGTCGTGGCACTTGGGCTATTCCCATCGATGCGTCCGACCTACTCGGTACCCACCGGAGGAGGAGAAAGCGTCGAACAAATCGAGATGGCGCCGGCAATCATGATCCTTATGCTGGCAGCCGCTGGCGTGAACCTGCTCCTGTTTCACGCGTCGCCAAGCGAGGCGGTAAAAGGCAGCATCATGAATGCAGGCGTGGTCGCACTTATTTCCATTGCTGGCCTGGGCTGGCTCGGGTCGTCGTTCTTTGAGGGCAACCGCCAGTTCATCCTCCGTAGCATCTCCGGTTTGGTTCAGCAGCATTCCTGGATCTTCGGCATCGGCCTATTTTTGCTTTCCATCCTGTTGTCGAGCCAAGCAGCCACCGTGGTCACCCTGATGCCTGCCGGGATTGCCATGGGGCTGGGGGCACCACTCTTGATTGCTCTCTTCCCGGCCGTCAACGGATATTTCTTCCTTCCCACCTATGCCACGATGCTGGCCGCCATTTCCTTCGATCAAACCGGCACCACCCGGATCGGCAAATACATTCTGAATCACAGTTTCATGCTTCCCGGGCTGGTCGCAACTGTGTCCTCGATAGCAATCGGATTTGCCATTGCGGTGATTGTGCTCTAACCATACCGTTGTGCAGGCAAGGGAGAACAGCAGAGTCCCGCTGGGCCTTCGTTGAGGGCATCTGCAACTGTCACCGAAATGGCCGATCAAGTGTCGCCAGCACACGGGCCAAAACTCGTCGGAGCAAGTTGTTGGGAAGTTGGGGTGCCTGGTGGGATTCGAACCCACGTCATCCGGAGCCACAGTCCGGCGTTCCACCGCTGAACTACAGGCACCACACTGGGCTTTCCGCCCAACACAGCGTAGACCGCGATTATAACAATCCGCACTGCGCTGTGTCAGAACCGGCCGAGCCTCAACTCAATGGGCAGACCATAGGCCCAGCTAATGGCCAATGAGAATTCGGAATTGGACGCAATTTTGCTTCTACGCCAGACTCGACTTTGAATTCTTCCAATCTGGTTGATGTATCCAGTCGGATAGGACCTGTCTTTTTCGTTAGGTGGGTATTCCGATGCTGCTTTTCTAAATCAAAAAGCACAGGAGCCGAAATTTCCCGGCTCCTGTGCTGCTCGTAGCGCCTCGAGCCCCCCGGCCCGCGGCACCAACTCAAACTCTTAGATCTAAGCTCTGGGTGCCCACCCTTGTCGCTCAGGCTCTTTGGAGCGACAGGGTGGGTCCGTGCCTCTTACGCCCGCCCCACGCCCACGTACTGGAACCCCATCGAGCGCAGCCGCACCGAATCCAGCAGGTTCTTGGTATCCACGATGATCGGCTGCTTCAACAGCTTCTTGATGCGATCGAAATCCAGCGCGCGAAACTCCGGCCAGCCCGTGCCCACCACCAGCGCGTCCGATCCCTCGGCAGTCGCATATGGCGAATTGCAGTAGCGGATGCCCTCGATCTGCGACTGCGCTTCCGGAATGGCCACCGGATCGTACGCCCGAACCTGCGCGCCCTTCTCCATCAGGGTACGTGCCAGCAGGATCGACGACGAACCGGCAATCGAATTCGTGTTGGGCTTGAATGCCAGTCCCAGGATCCCTAGCTCCTTGCCCTGAATGTTCACTACCATCCGCGAGATCTTGTCCGCCAGGCGATCGGCGAGCGTGCGGTTGACGTCGCGTGCCGCCGAAACGATACGCAGTGAAACCCCGTTGCCGTTAGCCAGTTGCGCCAGTGAATCCAGGTCAGACTCCGCAAAGGGCCCGCCGAAACCCGCACCCGGCTGCAAGCAGCGCGGCGCGATTTTCTTGTCCAGGCCAAGCGCCAGCGCCAGGTCCGTAGCATCGGCGTGCACGTGCTCGCTCAGGCTGGCAAGCTCATTAATGAACGCGATTTTCGTGGCTACAAACGCCGTGGAAGCTTCTCGCACCAACTCGGCCGTCTCGTGATTGGTAACGATCACCGGCACTCCCCGCATCACCAGCGGGCGATAGAGTTGCTTCAGGATCATCACCGCGTCAGCCGAGTTCGTGCCCAGCAGGATGCGGTCCGGCCAATTGAAGTCTTCGATGGCGCACCCATTCGTAAAAAACAGCGGCTGCGAAACGATCGCTACGATCCGTCCCTGCTCCTGCATCAGTTTCTGCAGTTTGCTGGCCGTACCCACCGGCACCGGGCTGCTGAGCACCAACAGGGTTCGCGGCTGCGACAGCTGCGCGATCTTCAGCGCCAGTCCTTCAATGCCACTGGCCGTATCTTCCGCGATAAATGTCACCTGAGATTTCGCCGCCGCCGAGGCCAGATCGGTGGAGTAAGACAGGCGGCCCGCCCGCACATTGCGGCGGATGACCTCCTGCAGATTCTTCTCGAAGAAAGGAATGTTGCCTTGCGCCACCTCGCGGATGCGGTCGATGTCTTCGTCAAAGCAGGTCACCGGCATTCCGAAGTCGGCCAGGCAGGCGGAGATGATGCTTCCCAGATACCCTGAACCGTAGACACTGATCTGCATATGTTTCCTTTCCCGCATCTGCGGGAAACATGGCAACAACCAGAGGGGAGGGCTTCGCCAGTCTTGGGACCCCTCCTTTCTAACGTTCCAACAGGTTCATTGGCAATGCGGCGGTGGGACATGTACGGGCCAAAAGGCCATGTCCGGCGGGGTGGAGAGGTTCGTGTGCCGCCGGTTCGTGTGCCGCGGACACTCCTGTCCGCGGTCTTCGCCAACTGCAAACCGGATCGGCTGCAAGCTCACCGCACAAGGTTCCCGGCTTGTCATCACCAGGAGGGCCCAGCCCGAGGAGGTATCTGCAGTTGCTTCCCAGTTGGACTGAACGCTCAGTGCTGGCTACTGGGGGTTGCTTCAAATTTGTCCGATTTACCCGATTTCTCTGAGCATTCAATGACAGGCAGAGGTGGGGGTTTTATCTATCGCGTCGACGCCAGCCGCGGACCCAGGGGAAAAGGCGCCAGATCCTGCCAGCGGTTGCTGCCCGGCATCTGACAGACAAAGGTGAGCTCCTCGATTTGCGCGGCATGCGGTCCGGGAAATTCCGCCCAGCGCTGAGCGGCTATCTTGGCCGCCGCCTGCGCATCCTCCACCGTATCGACCTTAACAATGGTCAGATGCGGCATATATGGCCACTGCTCCTCCGACGCCAGCGGGCCGGTGTTGAGCCGGTCGTGCAGCTCGCGCAGCCGATATCCGGCCCGGGCCACGCGAATAAACACCGTTGGGGTGACCGGGAGGAAGTGCTCGACATCGCCGAGAACCACACTGAAGGGGACCACGCTCTGGCATGCCTGCTCGACCTGCTCGCGCGCCTGCGCTTCCGTGCCCCGCAGACACCTGGGAGGCAATACCGTGATGTGCGCGGGCAGATGCCCGTGAGGCGGGTGTAGCTCTCGCCTCAAATCTTCAACCCACTTACCCAGGGAGTTTCTGATATACGCGACCAGCGCGTATTCCGGTTCCGGCATTGCACTTAAGATTATATCGCCAGTGGTGAGATGGAGGCTTTGGTCTGAAGTTCAAGGCTACAGGAAGGTTACAGCCGGGATTGCAATTTGGTTCACAGCAACTTGCAGGGCGGCCCATGCAGGCCCTCTGTTGCCTTGAGTGCGACAGTTCTACCGCACCCCTATATACAACCGGGCCAGCGCATGGGCCGACCAGTTTACGGACCAGTTGCGAGCGCGGTCAAACGAATGCGGGGTAAGGCTTATATAAAGGGGAAAAGTGATACACCGCCCTGCTCGACGCAGGAGCGGGAGGGAGGGGTGGATAGGGAACGGGAGCTATTATCGGCTATCGCGGATCTAACGGGATGGGC
>DASPRM010000118.1 GCA_035624455.1 Terriglobales bacterium | reverse complement strand
AGGCTTGCTGGCGGTTTACCGGTTGGGAGCGCATATCCCCACGCCGGGCATCAATGCGTCGCTGCTGCAGCAGTTCTTTGAGCAGAACCGGGGCACGTTTCTGGGATTTGTGGACCTGTTCAGCGGCGGGAACCTGCGCCGGCTGACGATTTTTGCGCTGGGCATCATGCCATACATCACGGCCTCGATCATTCTGCAGTTGCTGACCGTGGTATATGAGCCGCTGGCCAAGCTGCAGAAGGAAGGCGAACTCGGGCGCAAGAAGATTACCCAGTGGACGCGCTATCTCACGGTTGTGCTGAGCGCCATGCAGTCATTTGGAATTGCGCTCACCCTGGAGCGGCAAACGGTTTCGGGCGGGATTGCGTTCGTGACGAATCCGGGCCCGGGATTCGTACTGATGACGATGCTGACGCTGACCACGGGCAGCGCCTTCATCATGTGGCTGGGCGAACAGATCACCGAGCGCGGTGTGGGCAACGGCATGTCGCTCTTAATCTTTGCCGGCATTGTGGTCGGATTGCCGCGTGGCGTAGCGGAACTGATTGGCAAAGTGCGTACCGATGCCTGGGGAGCGTTTACCGCTCCGGCGGTGATATTGCTGGTCGCGCTGATGATTGCGGTTGTGGCCTTCATTGTGTTTGTGGAACGGAGCGAGCGACGAATACCGGTGCAATACGCAAAACGCGTGGTCGGACGCAAGATTATGGGCGGACAGTCCACGCACCTGCCGCTGCGGGTCAACTCGGGCGGCGTGATGCCGGTGATCTTCGCGTCTTCGCTGCTGACGTTGCCACAGACGGCGGGTTTCGTGCTGCGAGACAACCGCTTCTTTGGACCGCTTATCCGGGCGTTGGGGTGGGGCGAGCCGCTGTATACGCTGCTGTACGCCATTGGGATCATTTTCTTTGCGTACTTTTATGTGTCGATCGTCTTCAACCCCAAAGAGGTTGCGGACAACATGCGGAAGTACGGCGGATTCATTCCGGGGATCCGTCCTGGGGCTCGCACAGAGAACTACATTAATGAGGTTCTAACGCGGATCACGCTGGTGGGAGCACTGTACCTGATCGTGATCTCGTTCATCCCGGAGTGGATGATTGCCGGGATTCACCTAAATCACCTGCCAGGTGCTTTGGGTGCGTTCTTTGAGAAGTTCCCTGCCTGGGTAACAAACGGTTTGGGGGTGACGTTCTACTTCGGAGGCACGTCGCTGCTGATCGTGGTAGGGGTTGCCATGGACACTGTCCAGCAGGTGGAGGCGCAGCTGATCATGCGCCATTACGAAGGATTTACTCCGCGCAGCGGGCGAATTCGTGGCCGCCGCGCGTGGTAAGAAACGCTGACGAACGCAGGAGCGGGCGGAAGTCAGAGCTATAATGCCGGGCCGTTTGCATTACGTTCGCGGGTCTGTTCTTTTCCGTGTGTCGGGCGCGCGGGAGAGATCAAAAGACCGGCGAGAGGTGAAGCATGGATGCCCAGACCGCTTTATCACCCCGCGTGGACAACAAGACGCGATTCGTCGGGACGTTGATCCTGCTGGGGGCGCCGGGAGCAGGCAAGGGAACCCAGGCGAAGGCGATTTGCGCCAGATATGGGATCCCGCAGATGTCCACGGGTGATTTGCTCCGGGATAACATTGCCCGGTGCACCGAATTGGGAGCTAAGGCCAAGGTCTTCATGAACCATGGCGAGCTGGTTCCGGATCCGTTGGTCGAGGACATGCTGGCCGAACGGGTAATTAACGGCGGGGACACGGATCGGGGGTTCATCCTGGATGGATTTCCGCGAACGCTGTCGCAAGCAGAGTGGCTGGATGGTTTTCTAGACGAGTGGACGGCGCAGCACGGAGAAGGGCGCTCGTACCGGCCAATTGTGATCAACATCGCAGTCAGCTATAATGAATTGCTGCGAAGACTTGCCGGACGTCGATCTTGTCCCACCTGCGGGCGGATCTATAACGTTTATCTGCAACCTCCCCGCGTCGCCGACGTCTGTGATGTGGATGGCTCAAAGCTGATCACCCGCCCAGATGACAGCGAGGAAGTAATTTCCGAGCGTTTACGGGTATATGAACGGCAGACGCTACCCCTGACGGACTATTACCGCGCCCAGGGAAGGTTGCACGACATCGACGGCGAGCGCGAGGCAGCGCAAGTCGCGGCAGATGTAGTGAATCTGATTGAGCATGGCGATCGTTTGTAAGTCGCCGGAAGAAATCCAGAAGATGCGCCGCAGCGGCGGAATCGTGCGGCAGGTGCTGGATGAGCTGGCGGCGACGGTGGAACCCGGCATCAGCACGATGGATCTGGAGCGGAAGGCGGCGAAACGGATCCGCCAGTTCGGCGCCAAGCCGGCGTTTAAGGGATACCACGATTATCCGTGCGTGTTGTGCACCTCGGTGAATCAGGAGATCGTGCACGGCATTCCGTCGGAACGGCGGGTGTTGAAGGACGGCGACATCGTATCGATCGATTGCGGCGTGGTATTCGAGGGTTATTACGGAGATGCCGCAGTCACCGTTCCGGTGGGCGAGAGCGTGACTCCGAACGTGCGCCGGTTACTCGAGGTTACGCAGCAATCGCTCTACAAAGCGATCGAGGTCACGCTGGTCGGGAACACGGTGGGGGACGTTGGAGCTGCTGTGCAGGAACACGTGGAGGCAGCGGGCTTCAGCGTGGTTCGGGATTTCGTTGGTCACGGCATTGGGACCAGGCTGCACGAAGATCCGCAGGTGCCCAACTTCGGCAACCGGGGGCATGGGACGCGATTGCGGGAAGGAATGGTTTTGGCGATCGAGCCCATGGTGAATGCGGGCAAGCCCGGAGCGCGGTTGCTGGACGACAAATGGACCGCGGTTACTGAAGACGGCAGTTACAGCGCGCATTTTGAGCATTGCGTTGCGGTCACGAAAAACGGACCGATGATTTTGACGCAGTAGTGGCGAGAGGCATCCGCGAGCCAGGATCGATATGGGGTGCCGAGTTAGCAGGAACAAGTTGAGGCGTTGAGCGGGCGTGAGCGGAGCGGGAGCCTGCTGCCGAAATCCCGAGCGTTTTGAGCGAGGGATCTCGAGTTTGATTTCACAAGGAATGCATGAGTAAAGAGGACGCGATTGAAGTTATGGCAACGGTGATCGAGCCGCTGCCCAATGCGATGTTTCGAGTGGAGCTGGAAAACAAGCATCAGGTGCTGGCACATGTTTCCGGCAAAATGCGCAAGAACTTCATTCGCATACTGCCCGGGGATAAGGTTGCAGTGGAGCTGTCTCCTTACGACTTAACCCGCGGGCGAATTGTCTATCGTTACAAATAGCGGCATCGGGCCGCGTAGATGGCGGCTGCAAGTGAGCCGACGGAGTCAGGAACTGAAATGAAAGTACGGGCTTCAGTAAAGAAAATTTGTGACAAGTGCAAGGTGATCCATCGCCAGGGCGTGGTGCGCGTTATCTGCGAGAATCCCAAGCACAAACAGCGCCAAGGATAAACGGCGGCGCAACCGGCCTGGCTCTGGGCCAGGCAGACGGCGAAGAGCCGATGGAATGAGAGGTAAACCATGGCACGTATTGCAGGCGTTGATCTTCCGCGCAACAAACATGTGGTGATTGCGCTGACATACATCTACGGAATCGGCAACTCGCGGGCCGCCAGGATTCTGGACGCTGCTAACGTTGCCGGCGAGAAAAAGGTGCAGGACCTGGGCGAAGACGAGGTCAACCGCATTCGCCAGGTGATCGAGGGCGAAGGCGGGGTGGAAGGCGACCTGCGCAAAGACATCTCGATGCATATCAAGCGGCTGATCGAGATTGGATCCTATCGCGGGTACCGGCATCGCCGGAATCTGCCGGTGCGCGGGCAGCGTACTCATACCAATGCACGCACCCGGAAGGGACCGCGCAAGGGCACGATTGCGAACAAGAAGAAAGCAACGTCGAAGACATAGGCTGTTAGTGTGGCTGAAGGAGCCAATCAGAGAAGTTCATTTACTGAAAAATAGAGAGACACATGGCAAAAGCGCAAGCAACCGGCGCGGCAGCGCCGGAGAAAAAAGGCAAGACGAAGAAGTTCAAGCGTCGCGAACGCAAGAGTGTGCCGTTCGGTCTGGTGCACATTCAGGCGTCGTTCAACAATACGATTGTGACCATCTCCGACCAGGAAGGCAACACCCTGGCCTGGAAGAGTTCGGGTTCGCTGGGATTTCGCGGGTCGCGCAAAGGGACGCCATTTGCCGCTCAGCAGGCGGCAATGAACGCCGCCAACATGGCGCGCGATCACGGCGTTCGCAGCGTGGATGTTCGCGTAAGCGGGCCAGGGTCGGGGCGGGAGTCGGCAATTCGCGCTCTGGCCGCTGCCGGGATTGAAGTGCGGTCGATCCGCGACGTAACGCCGGTGCCGCACAATGGCTGCCGTCCGCCGAAGAGACGGAGGGTGTAGAGCTGATGATTCGTTTCCGAAGGAAGCGAATCTAAAGATCACAGCTTAAAGACGACTGGGAAGACCGGAACGCCAATCCCGTAAACCAGTCAGCAGAAGGAGAATAATTTGGCACGTTACAAAGATGCAGTGTGCAGACTTTGCCGCCGCGAGGGAATGAAGCTGTTCCTCAAAGGGGCGAAATGCTTCAGCGATAAATGCCCGGTGGAAAAGCGCAACTATGCGCCGGGTCAGCACGGAAAAGACCGCAAGGCGAAAGTCGTGGGCTACGGCCTGCAGCTTCGCGAAAAGCAGAAGGCGAAGCGTATCTACTTCGTCGGAGAAAATCAGTTTCGCAACTACTTCGAGTACGCCGCGCGCACGCCGGGCGTCACCGGCATGTTGCTGTTGCAGCAGTTGGAGCGCAGGCTAGACAACATTGTCTACCGAATGGGATATGCCCTTTCGCGGCGGCAGGCGCGTCAATTGGTCCGTCACGGCCATATTTCCGTTGACGGCCGCAAGGTGAACATCCCTTCCTATGAGGTCAGCGTAGGAGAAGAGGTTGCGGTGCGTGAAGAAGCGCGCAACGTCGATGCGGTCAAAGCTGCCGTGGAATACAACAGTCATCAAACGCCGGCGGCCTGGCTGGAGATCGACCGCGAAGGGATGAAGGGTCGGATTCTGGCTTTGCCGAAACGCGAAGACATCAATCTGCCGATCAATGAGCAGTTGATCGTCGAGTTGTATTCGAAGTAGTAGTTGCCTTCGGCCGCTGCAATCGCGGCGGTGCGAAGTCAATCGAATCTCGAGAGAGTTTGGCCCGTTTCCGGGCCCGATCAGCCCTGGCAACTTCACCCCAACATGGGCCATGGGGGTTGCCTTGAGCCACAGGGCCGGAAGGAGAAATGAATGCTTTGGAAAGGTTTTCAGAAACCTAAGCGTCTCGCGGTAGAAACCGAGACACTCACCGATAAGTACGGCCGCTTCTGGGCGCAGCCCTTTGAGCGCGGCTTCGGTACCACCATCGGAAACGCGCTGCGGCGTGTTTTGCTGTCATCGATCGAAGGCGCGGCCATCACCGCGGTAAAGATCGAGGGCGTGCTGCACGAGTTCCAATCGATTCCGGGAGTGGTGGAAGATGCCACGGACATCATCCTCAACCTGAAGCAAATCCCGTTCAAGCTGAACGGTGAGGGTCCGAAGGCGATCTATCTGCGGGCGGAGCAACCGGGAGTGGTGACCTCAGGCATGATTGAGACCGACTCCGACGTCGAGGTTCTCGACAAGGACGTTTACATCGCTACGGTCAGCGAGGGCGGCAAGCTGGACATGGAAATGCGCCTGAAGCGAGGCCGCGGCTATGTGTCCGCTGACAAGAATTTCGATGAGGACCTGGGCTTGGGCTTCATTCCCATCGATTCAGTGCATTCGCCGGTACGCAAGGTGAACTACACGGTGGATGCGGCGCGTCTGGGCCAGATCACGGACTACGACAAGCTCAGTCTCGAGGTCTGGACGAATGGTTCGATTACTCCAGCCGATTCGATCGGCCTGGCCGCAAAGCTGGTGAAAGATCACATGAACATCTTCATCAACTTTGAGGAGGAGATCGAAACCGCGACCAGCCCGTCCGAGGAGCGCAAGCCGCAGATCCGGAATGAGAATCTCAACCGCTCGGTCGAGGAGCTGGAACTCTCGGTGCGCAGCTACAACTGCCTGAAAAACGCGAATATTCAGACCATCGGCGAGCTCGTTCAGAAGAGTGAAGCCGAGATGCTGAAGACGAAGAACTTCGGGCGGAAGTCGCTCAACGAGATCAAAGAGATTCTGGCCTCAATGGGTTTGAGCCTGGGTATGAAGATTGATGAGCACGGCAATGCCGTGCCCGCGACTCCGCCGTCTCCGGTCGGCAGCTTTGGGCTGGGCGACGGACAGCGGGGAATTGGATAAGCAGCCACCCATCGCACGGGTTCCGACGGATTGAAATCTGAAATAAAAGAAATCCGTGAAGATCCGTGCTGATCCGTGGCCATGTTTGGAGACCGGTTATTCGGGGCCTCGAAGGACAAAGATCATGCGTCATCGTGTAGCAGGATGGAAACTCGGACGTAACACCAGTCATCGTCGCGCGCTGTTGCGCAATCTGGTGACCTCGCTGATTCTAGAAGAGCGCATTCAGACTACGGCTACCAAGGCCAAGGCGATGCGCCCACACGTGGAGAAGATGATCACCCTGGGCAAGAAGGGTGACCTGGCTTCACGGCGCCTGGCAGCGGGATACCTGATGACTCGCGATGCTGTGGACAAGTTGTTCAACACAGTGGCGCCACGCATGGGCGAGCGCAACGGCGGTTATCTGCGCATCATCCGCAGTGGCTGGCAGAAGGGCGATGGCGCTGAGAAAGTCTTCATCGAACTCATGGGAAGTGAGCAGGTGATCGACGAGAAGCGCCAGAAACGGGCAGAAGCGCGCGCCAAGCGCGCCGAGGAAGCCCGCAAGGCGCTCGAAGAAGCGCAAGCGCCGGGTGCCGAAGCTCCTCCCACTGCAGAAGGTAGCGAGCCCGGACCAGCAAAGGAATAGCGGGCCAGCGCTCAATTCCAATCCACGATTTATCAGCGCAACCTGTCAAAGGTTGCGCTTTTTGTTTTTCAGCCTACACAGTTCGGCTGCACGGTCAGACCTGGCCCGATCGCCTAACGCAACTTTTGTTCCAATTCACGGTTAATCTCTTAAGGTAGCGTCTTCGGACTCCAATTGCTTCCGCAGGCGTTTCCCCAAACAATGGAGGTTTTTGTAATGAAGTCGAAGTTAACCCTAACCCTTATACTCACAACTCTGCTGTCGATAGCGGCGTTCTCACAGAATGCTGCACCCCAGACGGAACCTTCTACAGGCAGCACTGCAGCTGCCAGTGCGCACCAGCATGGCGATTTCATGCAGATGCTCACGCAGAAGCTGAATCTGACGGCAGATCAGCAGGCGAAGTTGAAGCCGGTCCTCGAACAACAGCACCAGCAAATGAGGGCGCTCAGGACCGACACCAGCCTGACTCCGGAACAGAAGCAGGCGAAGGTGCAGGAACTCCGCGAGAACACGCACAACCAAATCAATGCCATCCTCACGCCGGAACAGCAGCAACAGTTTGCGCAGCTGAGAGCAGAGCACAAGGGGCACATGAAAGGTGCAGTGCCCAGCACTCCCCAGCAGTAACCGGTTCGAGTTGGAGATTTCCAAGGCAGCAGAGATGCTGCCTTGATTTTTTGGCAATCAGCAATCAGCGTTGAGCCGTCGGCTAGCCGTCGGTGCGAGCTTTCCCAATCGATTAGCCCGGGCCCCCACTCAACGTGAGAAACAAGAGACTGTCAGGTTTGTCCGACCTCTTCACGCGCCGACCGTGGTGCGGCCGGGCGAGCAAACGTCAGAGCAATGAACATCACCAGAGACTGTGCGAAGATACCGCCGAAGGAGTCCAGAATCACATCGTGGACAACACCGGTACGGCTCGGAAAGAATGACTGGTGCCATTCGTCCAGAGCGGCGACGGCGATTGTGGAGAGCACGGCGAGCGCCGCAGCCCGGTGATTCCAGCCAGAACGCAAAGCTTGGGCGAACCAACCGGGCAACGATTGACGATGGCGTCGCTCATACTGAAGCTCCTCGTGGATCGCCAAGGTCTCGCGCCACCCCCGATAAGCAAGCCAGCTTAATGTTCCATAACCAATGAAGTGTCCAGTCTTACGCAGAACAGCGTTGATGTAGAGGAGATAATGCAGCGCATCGGGACCGAAAAGCGCTACCAGTGGCCTGATCCAAAGAGCTGTGTGAGCAGAGGAAAAAGCGGGAGTGGATTCGATCGCGATGACCATCAACCAAAGCAGTGTCGGCAGCCACGCGCGCCACATTGACTTGCGATAGAGCAAAACGAAGACCTCACTTTATGCAGTAAAGAAGATTGTAACTGGTGAGAAGCGGCTGCGGGCGGGATGTTTGCCTGAAAAGCGAACCAACGTGCTTGAACTTTCAGCTTTGAGACCGCCCACCGCTACTCAACGTGGTAATTGGGAGCTTCGCGGGTGATGATCACGTCGTGCACGTGGCTCTCGCGAGTGCCGGCCGAGGTGATGCGTACGAAGCGCGCCTTCTGCTGCAGCTCCGGGATGGTGTGGCAACCCAGGTAGCCCATACCGGAACGGAGTCCGCCAATGAGCTGGTGCACCACCATCGCGAGAGTGCCGCGATAGGGTACACGGCCCTCAATGCCTTCGGGAACCAGCTTGCCCAGGCGGTTGTTCTGGCCATCACTCTCTTCGACAGAGACAGGAACTGAGGAATCGTCGTCGGTGGACTGGAAGTAGCGCTCGCCTGATCCCTGGGCCATAGCGGCGAGCGATCCCATGCCGCGATAGGCTTTGAAGGAGCGTCCCTGATAAAGGATGGTTTCGCCGGGGCTTTCATCGGTGCCGGCGAAGAGCGAGCCGGCCATGGCCACGCTCGCTCCTGCAGCCAAAGCCTTGGTGATGTCGCCGGAATATTTCACGCCGCCATCGGAGACGATGGGGACCTGGGCATCGCGGGCGGCGCGCGCCGATTCGGCGATAGCGGTGATCTGCGGTACGCCGGCGCCGGTGACGACACGAGTGGTACAGATCGAGCCGGGGCCGATGCCGACTTTCACCGCATCTACGCCGCTGCGAATCAACTCGCAGGCGCCATCGAAGGTGGCTATGTTGCCGGCGATCAGATCCACCTCCGGCAGTCGCGACTTCACCTGCCTGATGGCTTCCAAAACACGTGTGGAATGGCCATGTGCGCTGTCGATCACCACCACGTCCACTTTATTTCTTACCAATTCCTGTGCGCGCTCAAGGAAGTCGCCGGTGGCGCCAATGGCGGCGGCGCAACGCAGGCGTCCCTGAGAGTCTTTGGCCGCATTGGGATACTTGAGCTTCTTCTGGATGTCCTTAACCGTGATCAGGCCTTTGAGGTTGTACTTGTCGTCCACAACCAGCAGCTTTTCCACGCGATGGCGATGGAGAACCCGTTCGGCTTCTTCGAGAGTGGTGCCCACCGGAACCGTAATGAGGTTTTCCTTAGTCATCACTCTGCTGATAGGGATGTCGGTGCGAGTCTCGAAGCGTAGATCACGATTAGTGAGAATGCCGACCAGCTTTTTGTTCTTGGTGATGGGCACGCCTGAAATGCGATAGCGGCGCATGACTTCCAGTGCGTCAGAGACCTTGTGGTCCGGCGAGAGCGTGATGGGATCGACGATCATACCGCTCTCGGAGCGCTTCACCTTGTCCACTTCTCCGGCCTGCTGCTCGATGGTCAGATTGCGGTGAATGACACCCATGCCGCCCTGCTGGGCGATGGCGATGGCCATGCGCGACTCGGTCACTGTGTCCATAGCGGCGGTCATCAAGGGGATGTTGAGCGTGATATTGCGGGTGAGGCGAGTTTGGGTGTTCACCTCGGCGGGAGTAACGTTGGAGCGCGCCGGGAGCAGTAACACGTCGTCGAAGGTGAGGGCCTCAGGTACAGGAAAATTGATCATTGCTTCTTCGCTTCGTCCGATGAGCGAGGTAACCCCATTCTACGGGTGGGCGGCGCCGGGGAGCAAACGCGGTTAAGGGGTTAGTTCTACAGTGGACCAGCCATCAGGTAACTGCTGATTGCCGTGCTGCGGACCACCGGCAATCTGATTCCCCGCGCATAGATTTGTTTCGCCCCATTTTCCCGCTAGAGCCACAGGCGATGGAGCGACCGCGACGTGCGTCAGGGCGGCCTACCGATAAATCGTGAAGTCGGCACGGCAACCGCGGTCAACCCAAATCTGGTTGCCTTGCACTCCCCAGGTGCTACCCCGGACGCAGGCAGCGTCGCTGCGTTGACGTGCCAATCGGACGTCTCTATGAGGAGGTATGGCACAGAAATTCCGCCGCATGTTTTCCGACGAGCAGGTCACGGTCGAAGCGCCATATCCGCCTCCAGAGCCGCCTCCGGGATATCTCCCGACGGTTACCGTGAAGTCGGCACGGCAACCCCGATCGACCCAAATCTGGTTGCCTTGCACGCCCCAGGTGCTGCCGCGAGCGCAGACAGCGTCGCTACGCTGACGTGCCAATTGAACGCTGCCATGGGGAGGAATCGCACAGAAGTTCCGTTTCATGTTATCGGATGAGCAGGTGACGGTCGTGACTTGCGCGAAGGTCGGCAGTCCAATTACGAGCAGACCGACGAGTTTGAGAAGAGCTGAAATTTTGGGTTTGCTATTCATAACGCACGCGAGCCTTTCTTCAACGGATGCTCAGTGTTTCTGCGGAAGGACGCATACCGCGCGCGATCTACGTGGTGCTGACCCCTCCGAGGGATGGTTCGCTTCGCCAGAGGCTGGTCCGTTGCTTATTTTACGAGTTTCCAGGTTTTGTCGGGGTTGTATGCTGTTATCTGACGTGCGATCGCTTCCGTATCCTTGCCTAAGTCTTTCTGATACACAATTCCGCGCTGATTGACTATGAAGGTCATTACCCGCTGACGCGGTACTCGGCGGGGTATGCGAGAAGCGCGAAACCACCCTGCATCTTGCCATTATCGAGGTAATCTCTTGCGCCTCCCGTGTTGCAGACACGAACGCTGTTCGTCACGAAAACGTTACATGAATATGACCGCCAGTGTACGAGTTCTCTCCACGGCTGCAGTTAAGCTTAAGGGTGTGATTAAGAGATTGCAACGACAAGCTCTGATAAATGCAGGAACGCAAAGGGAGCAAGCCATTGAGACGAGTCTTAACCGCACTTACATTCATGATGCTGGCGCTCGCCGGGCAGGTTTTAGCTGAGAAGGAAAAAGAGCCTCCAGCCGGGGCAGATCTGCAGCTGCAAACCCGGACCGGAAAAGGCGTCGCAAATGGGTCGTCGGCGCTGGACCGGGCCTTCCACGCGATGTATGACCTGAATTTTCAAGTCGCCGATAATGAACTGGCTAACTACACGACAGAGCATCCTAACGATCCCCTTGGTCCCGCAGCGCAGGCGGCTAGTACCCTGTTTTCCATTTTCGACCAGCACAAGGTTCTGCAAAGCGAATTCTTCGCTTCTGATGATCGTTATACCCAGCGCCCTGCCATCCTCCCGGACCCGGCTGCAGTACAACGGTTTGAATCGGCGCTGGACCGGGCGGAGGAACTTAGCAAGCATGCACTCTCGCAGAATTCGACGGATGAAAATGCACTGTTCACCATGGCACTGGTTTATGGGTTACGCGCGGACTATGCGGCCCTGGTTGAGCGTCATGATCTTGCCGCACTGCGTTTTGCCGATAAGGGAAGCGAGTGGGCGCGCAAGTTGCTCGCCATATCCCCGGATTTCTGCGACGCGTATGTGGCGACCGGAATAGAGAAATATCTGGTGGGCGTGCGGCCCGCGCCGGTCCGCTGGATGCTTCGTGTAGGCGGCATCAAGGGAGATCAAAAAGCAGGCCTGCGAGAGCTTGAACTGGCTGCCCGGCGAGGGCGTTATCTCGCCCCCTTCGCTCGCATCCTTCTGGCGATCGCTGACTTGCGAAGATCGAAATACAAAGAAGCTATCGAGCTTCTGGGTGACCTTCGTCAACAATTCCCGCACAACCCCCTCTTTGCGGACGAGGTGGCGCGCCTCAAACAGAACCAGACAACCTCTCCGCATCACACGCCAGCTGCATCCGGTGGCCTATAACACAAAACGCGGGATAGAACGGCCGGTTCCGTGGCCCTACTCATCTTGGGGTTTGCGTGGGAATAAAACCTGCTGGGGACGGCCGCTTCGCCGGTTAAAGTGAAGGCCTAGCATCGCCACTTTCCATCGCTTGGCCGGGTTGACAGCACATGTCCGACCGATGGGCCGCTTCTGGCATATAATCCTGCGTCGTCCGGATGTGGGGTTCCGACCGGAATGATGTGGGGTTTCGAACGGAATAAAGTGGCGAGCGCTCCTGGTCCTTTCTCCTGCTCTCCCATTATCTCTTGCAAAACCGGTAGAGTGGCGAACGGGAAGTTGGAGGCGATCGCGGAAGCTCGTCGGAACAGGCGGGCTTCGCCCGGGATTAACCGAGCTTGTAATTAATTTCCTAAAAGCAGATCTGCTGGGAGGGAGAAGACCAATGTCCAAGTACATCGCGGTATTCGCGGCAGCTGTCATTCTTGCCTTGGGAGTTCTCGCCCTTGGTGTTCCCAAACAAGCGTCAGTGGCAGGTTCCTGGCTGGTGGATTCGCGCCACTCCGATGCGCAACTTATCACCGACGGGACTACGGACTACGGCAAGACGAAAATGAACGTTACTCTGGGCTTTACCAGAGTGAACGGAATATTGAGGTTGGACGAAGCCGATCCTACAAAGTCGCGCTTCGATTTCCGTCTCTATCCCGCCACTTCGATGGCGCCGCCGATCGAAGAAGATGGACACCTGAAGAACGAATGGCTGGCCAATTTGGCCAATCACACTCTGGTGTGCTTCCACTCCAAGGGGTTCACCCGGACCGCGGATGGGCGACTGCAGACCACTGGCAATCTGACCCTCACTCGCGTGGACCGCAATGTCGAAGCGACCCCCAATGAAGCCTATGCCGGGCCGGTATACGGACCCCCGATCATCCACAAAGTTACGCGCGAAGCCACGTTTGTTTTTGATGTTCCTGCCGAAGATGCAAACAAGCAGAAAGACGGCGGAATTCAATTGTCAGGGTCAACGATGCTGGGCCGTGAAAATTTCCCTCAGTTGGTGAAGGCGGTTGTCGGCACATACTGGCCGCCCGTGGTTAAGGATAAAGATTGTCATGCGCCTGCCAATGTGAGTGAAGATTACCATGGCGCTGAGTGCACGGGAACCCTTGAAATGCCTGCTGCTCTTCCCCAGCCATCTGGAAGCCAGGTAGGAGAAGACTATCCCGGTCCTGCAAATTTCAACGCCGTGAATGGAAATCAGCTGACGATCCTGGTTCATCTGCAGTTGACGCCGCGGCCCGGAGAAATGGCGGCGGGGGGAGATTAGCAAGGATCATTTTCTGAAGTAACCGCGTACTACCTCTACGAATGGCCTTGTCGCTGAGCGGCCCTGCACATGAGGAAGAAGTGTGGACCGACCTCATTGAGCGGCATTAACACGAGCTTTCACTAGTGAAAAGAGGCAAAGATGCGGAACCCAGTGATGCTCCCGCGAATGGCAAGCGAAGCTTCTCAGTCACTCTGCTTGGCGCTCCTGCTCTTAAGCTCCTGCGCCCTTCCTGGCCAGAACCAGGGGCCTCGAGTTCGCAACATTGTCCTGGTTCATGGTGCGTGGGCGGACGGTTCCGGCTGGAAAGGCGTTTACGACATCCTCGTAAAGGACGGCTACAACGTCAGCATCGTGCAAGAGCCAGAGACGTCCTTCAAGGATGATGTAGCTGCTACGAAGCGCGCCCTTGCTCAACAAGATGGACCGTGCATTCTCGTCGCTCACAGCTATGGAGGAGCGGTCATCACTGAGGCGGGCGCCGATCCTATGGTTTCCGGTCTGGTGTATGTCGCCGCGCATATGCCAGACGCGGGAGAGAGTGAGGCGGAGGATGGCAAGCGCTTCCCCAGCGACTTAAGTAAGTCAAACGCAATAAAGAAGACCGCGGACGGCTTCACCTACCTCGATCCCGAGCAGTTTCACGAGTACTTCGCGGCCGATCTTTCTGCTGAGCAGGCGGCTTTTATGGCACGGTCGCAGGTACTCAATTTTGCAGACAATTTCAAAGCCGTTATCACCAAGCCGGCATGGAGAACCAAACCAAGCTGGATGCTGGTGGCGGGAAAAGACAGGACAATCAATCCTGACCTGGAACGTTGGTACGCGGCACGAGCGAAGAGCCACATGGTTGAAGTCGCCGGAGCGAGCCACGTGGTCTATATCTCCAGACCGAAAGAGGTCGCGGCTTTAATCGAACAAGCCGCGTCGGAACTGCCAGGTCGATGACTGAATACACTCTGCCGCATGAGTTGGTGGGCGAGCAGCAGCGCTTGACGTTAATGTCTGCGTTGCTGGATCCCATCGAGCTCGCTCACATTGACCGGTTAGGAGTCGGTGCCGGCTGGCGCTGCCTGGAGCTAGGTTGTGGCAACGGATCGATCGCGCAGGCTCTGGCGAAGCGCGTGGCGCCTGGTGGTCACGTGGTCGCAAGCGACATCGATCTGCGCTTCATCGCGGAATTGCGGGCGCCGTGCCTAGACGTTCGGAGAATCGATGTTCTTCGGGATGTGATGGAAGAGGGCGCATACGATTTTGTGGTCGCGCGCGCCCTGCTTCACCACCTTAGCCCGGCACACGAGGCACTGGCTCGGATGGTCAAGGCGCTGAAGCCGGGAGGGGTGCTGCTTTCGATCGAACCGGACATGCTCCCGTGCACTGAGGCTGAACCGGAGTCGATGTGCAGTTTTTGGCAGGGGTGGCTGAAGTGGGCGAATGCAGAGGGGATCGACTACTTTATCGGGCGCAAAATTCCTGGCTGGCTAGATTCGCTGGAGATGGGTGGCATCGCCGGGGAAGGGCACAGACCGCAGTTCAACGGCGGGTCAGACTGGGCGAGATATTGGACCGAGACTATGGATGAGCTGGCACCGTCGCTGCAGAAGTCGGGATATGTCAGCGAGAGAATTCTCGACGAGTTTTACTGGCGATACCGGGATCCGCATTATTGGACGAGCGTCATCACGTTTGTGGCGAACTGGGGGCGGAAGGCGGGCAGGGCGGTGCCGGATCTGCGGCCCGGCTGAGACGCAAGTTCGTTGTCCCGCAAGCGCCCGAATGAGTCGCAAGTAAAGCCTCCGCATCCAATTCTTAAGAGCAGGTTGCGAGCCGTGGGAAGTTTGTCTTTTCGAGTCTTGCGGCGTATCATTCCAAGTGTAGCTGCTGAGAGGCATCGGCTGAGCTGAATCGGCCCGGTTGTGCGTCGTAGTGGGCCCAGCTGGCGGCCGGCCCCGGGTGTTTAGCTCCGGCGAAGCAAAACGGTGGGCGCGAGCCCACTTTTTATTTCCGCGATATACGCCGGACCCAGGAACGACCTGCAGCAATAGAGAAATGGCTGTCGAGCTGGAGAGAATACGCGCGATCGCCGAGCGGGTAATAGCCTCTAACGGCTTGGAATTAGTGGAGTTGGAGTTCCACGGGGGCGGCAAAGGGCGCATGCTGCGCATCTTTATCGACAAACCTGGGGGCGTGACGCACCAGGATTGCGCCGATGTCAGCCGCGAGGTGGGAACCATCCTGGACGTCGAGGATGTGATTCCGGGCGGGTCGTACACGCTTGAGGTTTCGTCTCCTGGCCTGGACCGGAAGCTGGTGAAGCCAGCCGATTACGAGCGCTTCAAGGGAAGCCTGGTGAAGCTGGCCACAAATGAGCCGGTGGATGGATCGCGGAACTTTGTAGGACGTCTAGTGGAGTTTCAGGACGACCGATTAACCCTCGAAGTGAAGGGAAAGAAAAAAGAGCCGCCAGCGAGAGTCACAGTTGAACTGGGAAACGTGGCGAAGGCCAACCTGGTGCCGGAGTTCTAGGATCAGAGGCCGCGAGCTGCGAAGGTTCGGCAGGTAAGAAAGCGAAATAGCAACCAAGTTTGAGAGTAGAACGCCTTTCAGGGACATCATGGCGAGTGAGCTTTACAACACGATAGACGCGATCAGCCGCGAAAAGGGGATCGATCCACAGATCGTCATCAGTGCGGTGGAGGATGCCATTGTCATCGCCACGCGAAAGTCGCTGAAGACGCAAGAGAACCTGCGGGCGCAGCTGGACAAGGAAACCGGGACGATCAACGTGTTTTCGGTGCGGACCGTGGTGGAGACGCCGGAGCAGGTGGAAGACGCCAACGCGCAAATCGCTTTCGAAGAAGCGCGGACGCTGGATCCGACGGTTGCGATAGGCGGCGAGATCCGGCAATTGCGAGCGTCGCACCAGATGGCTCACCCCACCGGGTTGGGACGCATTTCGGCGCAGCTGGCGAGACAGGTGATTTTCCAGAAAGTCCGCGAAGCGGAACGCGACACGGTTTTCAACGAGTACAACACCCGCGTCGGCGAGATCGTGAATGCAACCGTGAAGCGCGTGGAAGGTCCGGATGTGATCTTCGACATCGGGAAGACGGAAGCGCGCATGCCGCGCAAGGAGCAGTCGCGGCTGGAATCATTCGCCATTGGGGAACGGATCCGGGTATGCATCATGCGCGTGGAGAAGGCGTCGAAGGGACCGCAGGTAGTGGTTTCGCGGGCGGCGCCGGAGCTGGTACAGCATCTTTTTCAGACAGAGGTGCCGGAGATCTACGACGGCACGGTACAGATTCGCGCTATTGCCCGCGAAGCGGGCGAGCGCACCAAGATCGCGGTGATGTCGAAGGACAAAGACGTGGATCCGGTGGGCGCGTGCGTGGGCATGAAGGGAATGCGCGTGCAGTCGATCATTCGCGAGCTGCGGGGCGAGAAGATCGACATTATCGAGTACCACGAAGATCCGGTGACGTTCGCGGAGAAGGCTCTGCAGCCGGCCAAAGTGAGCCGGGTTACGGTGCTGGACTCAAGCGACAAGCACTTGGAAGTGATCGTGGACGACAGCCAGCTGTCACTTGCCATCGGAAAGAAGGGTCAGAACGTCCGCCTGGCAGCGAAGCTCCTAGGCTGGAAGATCGACATCAAGAGCGAAGAGGAGAAGCGCCAGGAAGTCGAGCAGCAGATGCAGGCGCTGGTATCGCAAGCGGTCACTCCGTTGGAGAACATTCCCGAGCTAGGCGAGGGAATTATTGAGAAGCTGAGCGCGGCGGGCGTGAACTCGGTGGAGGCGCTGGCCGACATGACACCGGAACAGCTGGAAGCGATCCAAGGGATCGGTCCGAAGACGGTGGAAAAAATCAGCATTGCGGTCAATAATTACTTCTCCAGCCTGGAGGGAGCCGCCCCGCAAGCTGAGTCAGAGCTCCTGGCCGACCAGCCCGCAAGTGAGCTTGAAACTGGCGAAACGGCGGAAGAACAGCCGCTTGAAGCGGAAGCTCATTCCGCTGAAGGCGAGGTTGGCGCTGAAGAGGCGGCATCGGAGACGGCCGAAGAGCTGGGAGCGGAGGGGGGCGAGACGCACCCTACGGCGGACGATGTCGTCGAGATAGCGGCTGAAACAGAGACGGATCCCGAAGAAGCAGCGCCTGGCGAGGAAAGCTCGCACGAGGGCGAAAAAGAGGGTCAGAAGGAAAGTTAGGCTTGGTGGGTATATCACCTGGCGCAAGTCAAATTCACCGTGAGGTTGATATGAAGACTTAGCGGAGCAATACGGAGGAGATTCAGGGCAGCATGGATAAGATTCGAATCAATGATCTGGCAAGAGAGCTGGAAGTCAAAAGCAAAGCCATCCTGGACGTCTTGCCATTGGTCGGCGTAACCGAGAAGAAAACCCATTCCAGTTCCATCAGTGTAGACGAAGCGGAACGGGTGAAAGCCCATTTCCAGGGCCAGGCCGAGGGGGGGAGTTCAGGCCCGGTCTCGGGCGCGCGTGCACGCGGGCCGGAAGAGATCAAGCCCAAGTTTGATCTTTCGCACATCTCGCGACCGGGTGACGTGCTCAAGGCGATTCAGCAGACCGCGCACCCTGCACCGGTTGCTCCACCGCGCCCCGTGCCTCCGGTTGCCCCGCCCAAACCTGTTGCCCCGGCAGCGAGGCCTCCGGTTGCTCCGACCGTTGCACCCAAGCCAGTTGCTCCTGAGATTGAGCCAGCGGCGCCAGCGCGGACGATGGCTCCTGCGGCGGCTGTATCCATTGCGCCCGAAGTCCGGCGTTCGCAGGGTGTAGAAGTAGTCGAGCCCCCGGCCGAGCGCCCGGTTGCGCCAGCTCCGCGAGTCATTACTCCTCAACCCAGACAAGCGCCACGCATTATTGCGCCACCCCAGGCTCCTCCTGCACCATCGGCTCCACCACCTGAAGCCCCAATAGCTACACAAGAGGCTGAGAGTCAGAGTGTGGCTGCACCACCACCACCCGCTGCACCTCCGGCAAGGCATGCTCCCTTGGACGGAAAGCCCGCCGTGGAAGCGAAGCCGGCACCAGCTCCGGCAGGTCCGCCACGGCGACTGATTGTTCCGCAAACCGGACCACGGCCGGTGTACACCGCGCCAAGCGGCGGGGCGCAACGGTCGGCACCGGCGGCAAGTACTGGCCCACGGCCTCAGCCGGGGCGTCCGGTACCGGGGCAGCCGATTTTCCAGCGCCCGCGCCCACAGGCAGCGCCGCCACCGGCGAGCAGGGTTCCGCTGCGGCCGGGCGAGCGACGCCCGATGCATCCCACACGCTCTGCGCCGATGGGCGGACTGCGTCCTCCTGGAGTTGGGCCCGGTCTGCCGCCGCCACCTACGCCGGGACGTCCGACGGCACGGCCGGGTGCGCCCTCGCGCCGTCCTGGCCAACGCTATGTTCCGCGTGGTGTGAAGGAAGGCCCGATGAAGGGCTTTGTTCCTCCTCCGCGGATGGCGACACTGTCTACTGAGCCGCTGCCAATTACCCGCACGGTGACCATCACCGAGGGTATCAGCGTGAAGGATCTGGCGGAGAAGCTGGAAATCCGGGCCAAGGACCTGATCGCACGTTTGCTGGCGCGGGGAGTATTCGCCACCATCAACCAGACACTCGATGCTGAGCTGGCGACGGAGATGGCGAAGCAGTTTGGAGCGGACACGAACGTGATCAGCTTCGAGCAACAGGCTGCACAGGAAACGGGTGAAGCCCAGACCCCCGCCGAAGAAGCTGCGGCGCTGGTGCCACGGCCACCGGTGGTGACCATCATGGGGCACGTGGATCACGGCAAGACCAGTCTGCTCGACGCTATCCGCTCAACCAATGTGGCGGAAGGCGAGGCTGGCGGCATTACGCAGCATATCGGGGCTTACAAGGTATCGATCCAGGACAAGGACTCGCCGGCGTATGGGCGGCAGATTGTGTTCCTCGATACCCCGGGTCACGAAGCGTTCACGCGCATGCGTGCTCGCGGCGCCAAGGTGACCGATATTGTTGTGCTAGTGGTAGCGGCGGATGACGGCGTCATGCCGCAGACGCTGGAAGCGATCGACCACGCCAAGGCCGCGAATGTGCCGATCATTGTGGCGGTCAACAAGATTGACAAGCCGGAGGCGATGCCGGAGCGGGTGAAGAAACAGTTAGCCGATCGGGGGCTGATGCCGGAAGATTGGGGCGGCACGACTGTTTTCGTGGATGTTTCCGCCAAGCAGAAAACCAATCTGAACCTGCTGATGGAAATGATCTGCCTGGTAGCGGACCTGCAGGAATTGAAGTCGAATCCGGATCGTGCGGCGCAAGGTGTGGTCCTGGAAGCCAAGCTGGATCGCGGTCGCGGCCCGGTGGCGACCGTGCTGGTGCAAAACGGAACCCTGCGCACGGGCGACTACTTTGTGGTCGGGGACGTGTTCGGGCGCGTGCGAGCTATGTTCGACGACCGCAGCAACGCACTCGATGATGCCGGCCCATCCACGCCGGTCGAGATCCTGGGTCTGGAAGGCTTGCCGCAGGCCGGTGACCAGTTCATCGTGGTGACAGATCGCGAGAAAGCGGTTTCCATCTCCGATTATCGCCAGCAGAAGACGCGCGAGGCGGCGCTGGCGAAGTCGACCAGGGTTTCGCTCGAGGGACTGGCTGAACAGCTCAAGACAGATGGAGTGAAGGAGCTCTCGATCATTCTCAAGGGCGACGTGCAAGGCTCGGTCGAAGTGCTGAATGACCTGCTGACCAAGCTTTCGACAGAGAAGGTCAAGATCAACGTTCTCAGGAGCGGAGTTGGCGCGATTACCGAGAGCGATGTGCTGCTGGCTTCTGCCTCCGATGCCATAATCATCGGCTTCAACGTGCGGCCGGAGCGCAAAGCGCAGGAACTGGCGGAGCAGGAGAAGGTCGATATCCGCCTGCACTCGATCATCTACGAACTGCAGGACGAGATCAAGAAAGCCATGACCGGCCTGCTCGAGCCTACCATCAGAGAGACCCATCTTGGCCGGGCCGAAGTTCGCGAGACCTTCCGAATTCCCAAGGTGGGTATGGTGGCGGGCTGCTATGTGCTCGATGGCACGATCAAGCGCGATTCCGAAGTGCGGCTGTTGCGCGATAGCGTGGTGGTATTCAAGGGCAAGGTGGGATCACTGCGGCGGTTTAAGGAAGATGTGGGCGAAGTCCGCAACGGCATGGAATGCGGTATTACGATTGCCAACTACAGTGACGTAAAGCTTGGCGACGTGATCGAATGTTTCGTAACCGAAAGAATCACCGCTGAGGCGCTCGTCTAGCCGAAAATGAGTCGTGGCCAGTGAGAGGTGGTCAGAGCAAGTGGCCACGCACTGGCCATTTGCTTTTTGTGCTGATGAGCGCAATTCGTGCATGATCGCCTATCTAACGCTTGAAATTCGCATTGAGGGCGCGCACTCGCTGAAGGACAAGCGGCAGGTAGTGCGCAGCCTGAAGGACAAATTGCGTGGCAGCTTCAACGTGGCGGTGGCAGAACTGGAGCAGACCGACCTGTGGCAGCGCGCAACTCTGGGTGTGGTCAGCATTTCCGACTCCAAAGATTACCTGCGCGGGCTGATGGAAAGCGTGGAGCGCGCTGCCGGCAGGATCACGAACAATGCCGGGGGCGAGCTGGTGGATGCCTACGTCGAATTTCTTGATGGGCGAGAGTAGGTTCTTGCGATGAGTCGCGGATCGAGATTCCGGCCGAAGGCTTCCTGGCTTGGTGCTAATTCTAATAGCTGATTGCTGAGTGCTTCTTATGGAAAACCGAGCGCAACAACATCATCGCGAACGCCTGGGCGAGGCCATTCGAGAAGAAATCTCTGCCATGGTCGAGGGCGAACTTGGAGACCCGCGTATCGGATTAGTAACGGTGAGCGAGGTGCACTTGGCAGCGGACGGCAAGTCCGCCCAGGTATTGGTGGCGATTAGTGGAGATGCTAAAGAAGCGGAGCAGACGCTAAGGGGCCTGAAAGATGCCACCGGCTATATACGCCACGAATTAGCTGATCGCCTGCGTTTACGTCATGCGCCCGAACTGTTTTTCCGACTGGACAAAGCCGAGCAGTACGAGTCTAGAATTGACGAGCTACTGAAACGAATTGAAAAGCGTAAGTGAAGCCCACCGAACCGAGGTATCTCCCCGCGGTGGGTGGGATCACTTGCCACGGGATCCAGCGGGTCCATGCTGAAAGAAGTCCTCAGAGAAATTGATCAGCGCCAGCATTTTGTTCTGACCTCGCACGCGCGGCCAGACGGAGATGCTATCGGCTCGGTCCTCGCCTGCTTCCAAATTCTTGGTGAGCTTGGCAAACAAGCTGAGGTGGTGCTGCACGACCCCGTGCCGCATATTTACCGGGTGTTGCCGCTGGCCGAGGTGGTGAAGAAGGCAGCTTCAGTGAATGGCAAGTACGAGGCTGCGATTGTGCTGGAGTGCGACAGCATTCAACGCACGCGGCTGCAAGGATTGGAAGATCACTTCCTGATCAGCATCGATCACCATGTGAGCGGTAAGCCGTTTGCCAATGTCAACTGGATTGATCCGAGCGCCTGTGCGACCGCGGAGATGGTGTACCGGTTGGCGCTGGAGGCAGACGTGAAGATCACTCCCGAGATGGCCACCTGTCTCTATACCGCAGTGCTCACCGACACAGGCTCGTTCTGTTTTGTGGGAACGAACGAGTGTACTTTTCAGCTGGCCGAGGAATTAGTTCGTTACGGAGCAGATCCGGCGAAAATCGCACAGGCAGTATATTTTTCGAATTCTGCTTCGAAGATGCGGCTGCTGGGAGCAGCGCTTTCGAATCTCCAGCGGGACCAGCATTTCGCATGGATGCACGTAACCCGTGAACAGATGGAGCGCTGCCGGGCCGCGGAAGAGGACTGCGAAGGGCTGGTGAATTATGCGCTAGCGATCGAAGGGGTCGAGGTGGCGCTCTTCTTCCGCGAGATCGCCGACGGCAAATGGCGCATCAGCCTGCGCAGCAAGGGAGCCGTGGACGTTTCCCGGGTGGCTGCAGGGCTTGGAGGGGGCGGGCATCGGTGCGCCAGCGGCTGCACAGCGGATGGGCCGCTCCCGGCCATGATCGAGCGAATCACGGCGCAACTGCTGCTGGCAGGCGAGATCGAATCAAAGACCAGAGTCGGCACGGTCACGAATTGGCGGGCGTAGGACGGGAGCGTTCCGTCTTGTCTGCCTTGCTGGTTAAACAAATCAGAAGCGCAAGCCTGCCTTTACAATCACCTCTGCGTGAATTCATCTCCTGCAGAAACAAATCTGACTTCTAGGCCCGGCCGGACCGCGGTTTGGGTCGAGTTGGCCACTCTCGCCGGTTTCTCCGCTTTTCTATTCTTCTTCGGGCTCGGGAGCTTCGGCTTGATTGGCGCCGACGAGCCGCGTTATGCGCAGGTGGCGAGGGAGATGCTGGCTCGCGGCGACTGGGTTACGCCTGTGCTCAACGGCGTGGCATGGCTCGAGAAGCCGCCGCTCTACTACTGGGGAGCAATGCTCTCCTATCGCATATTTGGCATCAGTGATTGGGCGGCGCGAGTTCCGACCGCGATGTTCGCTTCGGTCATGGTGTTCGCCGTATATGTCTTCATGCGCCGCTTCCGTCGCGGCTGGCAACTGGATGCGGCGTTGATCGTGGGATCGTCGGTAGGGGTAATTGGGTTCGCACGCGCTGCTTCGACCGACATGCCGCTGACTGCTACGTTTACTATCGCAATGCTGGCGTGGTTCACCTGGCTGCAGACCGGCACGCGAGTTTGGCTTGCAGTTTTTTATTTCTTCCTGGCCCTGGGAACCTTGGCAAAAGGCCCCGTCGCCCTGGTGCTTGCCGGTCTGCTAATACTGGCATTCGCCGCCCTGCAGAACGAATGGAGGCTGATCCTTCGCACCCTCTGGCCGCCGGGCGTCCTGCTATTTTTGGCGATGGCGCTGCCATGGTACGTCCTGGTTCAACTGCGCAATCCACAGTTCCTGCGCGTGTTCATTCTCGAGCACAACCTGGCGCGGTATGGAACAGATGTCTTCCGTCATCCTCAGCCGTTCTGGTACTTCGTTCCGGTCATGCTCCTGGGCTTGCTCCCCTGGAGCGTGCTGGTGCTGGCAGGGGCATTGCGCGCGGTTCGGGATTGGCTGGAAAGCCGTGATCCTGAAGTCTCCGAGCTGCAGATCTTCTTGCTGCTATGGGGACTTCTGCCGGTCCTGTTTTTCTCCATCTCTCAATCCAAGCTTCCGGGATATGTGCTGCCGGCGGTACCGGCGTTTGGGATGCTGGCGGCCAATTGGATCGGCGAAGTATCTCTGAGCGACAGGAAGCCTCACTTTTGGCTACTGGCATTGCACAGCGCGATCTCGGCTTTTCTGCTGGGCTCGGTTCTGCTGGTGAACTACAGCCTTCTGCATGTGAAGCCGAGCTCGCCAGCGGCGTGGACTGCGGGCATAGTGGCCATGCTGGCGTTTGCTGCAATGATGTTTAGCGTGCGCACCGCCGGGGTGCGCTTTTTGCGCTTTGCGACATTGGTGCCGCTGGTCCTGGGCTTGGCCTTTGTTGTTAGATACGCGTCGCCGACAATCGATGCGAGGTTGTCGGCGCGTCCCGTGCAGCGGGAGATTGCCAGCATCGAAACCTCGCGTTCGGTGATTGCGGTGCTCGAGGTCCCGCGTCAACTGGAATTTAGTCTGACGTTCTATCGCGACCAACCGGTCCAACGTTATGAGCGAGGAGAAATTCCTGCCGGGGCCCACCTCCTGGTAGCACGCTCAGGCATGCAGGCCAAGGTGCAAGAGAAAGTCAGCGGGAGAAGAGTGACGAGGATTGGCGAATTCCCCTCTCAGAAGCTGGACTTTTACTGGATACAAGCTGGCGGGCAGGCGCATTGAGGTTCGGCGGAAGCGCGGCTGCGTCCAATCTAAGAGGCGCGTCCAAGTGAGGGATGCCGGTCCCAAGTTGCTGATCTGTGTTCTCCGGTTTGCTTACGCAGGTCTTGGAGGCTTAGACTGCCAAGTTTCGCCGTCATGAAGCGGGGGCGGCAGGAAACTCATCCAAAGATTACGAGACCGGCCTTGGAGATCATTGACCTGCGGCATTTTACCTCCGCGGATTTACGACCCCTTCTGGAAGAAGAGAAGGAAGTGTGGTCGGAACTGCTGTCGTGGGATTACGGGCCTTCGGCAGACATGATTCTGCGCTATGTGGATGCCCGAATCCTTCCAGGATATGCGGCAGTCCAGCGAGGTCTGCTGCACGGATATTCCTTCTTTGTCTACGAAGGTAACAAGGGGGTGATTGGGGACCTCTTCGTGACCGGAGAGAAGTCAGTTCCGCACGCCGAGAACCCAACCGAGGTGCGGCTGGTCACCCATGTAGTTGAAACGCTGCAACAGTCGCCAGGAGTGCATCGGGTGGAGGCGCAGTTGCTGGTGCATGAAAGCAATGCACTGGCCCGGCCGTTCTTGGAGGAGGGATTCCAGCGCTTTCCGCGCCTGTTTATGGCACTTCCACTGGCAAATGGACTCTCTCTTGCACTGGGCCCGAATCGGGACGCCTTGCCGCCAGAAATTGAGATGCGGCGGTGGTCGGACCAGGATTACCAGCCGGCCGCCTCCTTGATAACTGCCTGCTACAGGGGTCACGTCGATTCCGAAATCAATGACCAATATCGCAGCATTCAAGGCGCATCGCGGTTTTTGAACAATATCGTGCGATTTCCGGGTTGCGGCACATTTGATGCCGGGGCGTCTTTCCTGGCTTTAGACCGCCGGGCGCGGGCTCCCATTGGGCTCATCCTCTGTTCCCGCGTGAAGCACGATGTTGGGCATGTGACCCAGGTTTGTGTGCTCCCCGAGTACCGCGGAAAAAGCATCGGCCGCATGCTGTTGGCGGCCACCAGCCAGGAGCTCAAACGCAGGCATTTTCAACTGCTTTCGCTGACGGTCACAGAAGCCAACCGCCGGGCGGTGGAACTGTACAAAAATATCGGATTTTCGGTGGAGCGGGTGTTCGATGCCTTTGTGTGGGAAGCCTGACTCATCACTGCCAGATGCGTTCATCAAGAGTCATAAAATAAGGGGTTTCGCCTCTTCCCGCTTTCACTATGCGATTGTTTGACCTGGCAACAAAACAGAAATGATTTTTGTTGATTTGAACTCTTCTGTTGGAGACGGCGTGCGAGCAGTGTATGCTAGCGCGCAATCACCACAAATTGGCACTGTCTGGGGGGCGTCGTGACTTTGCCTGGTCAACAACTTCGTCTGTTGCGAGAACAACTCGGCTACACTCTGCGCGATGTGGAATCTGCAAGTATTCGTATCGCGTCACGACACAAGAATGAAGAATTTGGGATTCCGGTGAGCCGCTTGTCGGACATCGAGATTAAAGGTTTCCAGCCCAGCATTTTTCGCATTTACTCGCTGGCGGTGATTTATCGCGTGGACATACGCCAGATCCTGGCGTGGTTCGGTGTGGACACAAGCGATATGCCGAATGATGTGCTGCTAACCGAGGCACCGAAAACCCACCTCAGCCAGATGATGGAGGCTGTGCCTTCCGTTCAACTGCCGGTGAAGTTCGATCCAGGATTTGATTTGCGCAAAACCACAAATTTGGGCCGCATGATCGAGCGCTGGGGCATTGTGCCCATCCAACATATTGCTCCGCTGATCAATGTCGACTACACGTACGGATATGTGGGGACCGATGATTACGCGATGTACCCAATCCTGCTCCCAGGCTCGTTTTTGCAGATTGACGAATCCAAGAACGAAGTAGTGGAGAGAGCATGGCGTTCGGAGTACGAGCGTCCGATTTATTTCATCGAAACTCGCACCGGATACTTCTGCTGCTGGTGCTCACTCAAGACCGACCATATCATTCTGCAGCCCCACCCGCTCTCGCCGACGCCTTTGCGCATCATGAAACACCCGCAGGAGGCGGAAGTCATCGGCCAAGTCGTCGGGATCGCGATGAGGTTGGACCAGGTGGCCTTCCAGAATCCGCCAGACAACACATTGCCTGCAAAACTGAGTTGAAGTGGCGGCGCGAGCCGCCGCCGCAATCTGCCGGGATCAAGTCTTGCCCATGCTGCCGTAACTTCTCCGCATAAGCGATTCTCTCCTGCCGCGTGGATATCACCTGCTGCAGCTCGCCAGCCAGAACTCCTATAGGCGTGCGCAGCAGACGCAAGAAGATTCGACGATGAGCGCCAGCGATGGTGTCGTTGGCGGCCTTCTCACCGAACTCACGCGCCAACCCCCAGTGGAAGTAGCCTCCATTCTCCTGCCGTAATCCAGCCACATATTCGAGCCTTGCCCAGCTGCCTGGGACTGCCGCCAGTGTCCTCCGCTCAAAGTCGTCTTTTGCTGAATTAAGCATATTAGTTTCCCAGAAAACGGAATTCCCTTCCCCTCGACAGTTTCCCACAAGCGATCAACCCAAGCTCTCGCGGTGCGACTACTCCAAACCCACGCACAAAAAAGGAGAAAGCACCGTGAAAAAACTGATCTGTACCCTTCTGTTCGTCAGCCTTTTGCTGGTCTCCAACTCCGTTGCCTTCGCAGGTGGAGGACCGACGCCGCACTGTGATCCCGCCGGCTGCCCCAACCCGAATTTTGCTGGTGGCGGACCCATGCCTGGCTGTGATCCCGGACATTGCACGAATCTCGACTTTGCTGGTGGAGGACCCATGCCTGGATGCGATCCCGGACACTGCACTAACTTTGCAGGCGAAGTATCAATCCGCTAAAAGTGATAGGCGGCTGCCCCGGCACGAAGAGCGAGGCTAAGCCCGGACACGAAATTTCCTTTGGAGGGCAGGCGGGCCTCAGGTTAAAGTTGGGGACCGCCAGCCCATGCCCAAGTTGCTCATCTATCTGCTGTGGGTAGCGCCGATTGTCTTGCAGGTGGCGATCGCCGCAGTCATCATCAAACGCAGGCTGTATCGCGACGTCTCCTGGTTCCTCGCCTACACCATTGCAGAGATTGTCACCTCCTCGGCCGGTCTCAAGACCTACAGCAGTGCTGAAGCCTACTTCTACACATACTTTGCCGGCGATGCCATTTGTATTGTCATTGCTTTTGCAGTGATCTACCAACTTTTTTGCTGTTTGTTCCGCCCTTACCCGGGACTGCAGGGGTTGGGAAAAGTCCTGTTCCTATCCGCCATGGTGGTGCTTCTTGTAATTGCCTCGATCGTGGCGAGCCATGGCGCCAATCCTGATTCCGGACCGATCATCAAGGGGATTCTGACGGTAGAGCGTAGCTTGCGAATCGTGCAAGCCGGGTTACTGTTGTTCTTATTTCTGTTTTCGTCTTCGTTGGGCCTGACCTGGCGTCACTACCTGTTTGGAATCGCGCTCGGCTTCGGTGTCTTTGCCACGGTCGATCTGGCCTCGCTGACGGTGAGGACGCAACTTGGACTGATCTCAGCGGACGTCGCTTCCCTGGTGAGATCGGTCGCCTTCAATTGCGCGGTTCTGGTCTGGGTTGTCTATACCCTTCAACGGGATCCTTCCGAGTTCCGAATTCCGGAAATTCCGAATCATGATTTGCAGAAGTGGGACCGCGCCCTCATACAATTGCTCCAGAGATGAGCCTGGCACTCGTAGTCACGGTTCTTGCCCTCTGCGCAGTTCTGTTCCTCTATTTTCTGGCAAGAGGCGAAGCGGCTAAAGTCAACGACCTGGAAGATCTCGGGGGCCGCACCGAACCGGTCGATATCGAAGCCTTCCGCAATTTAATTGATTCCGAACAAGACGCTTACCTGCGCTCGCAACTCGCCCCTGGAGATTTCCGCCGCATTCAACGGCTGCGTGCCTGGGCGGCCATCGAGTATGTGGAGCGAATTGCACGCAATGCCGCCGTGCTTTTGCGATTAGGGGAAGCCGCTCGCAAGAGCGCTAATCCCGAGGTTGCCCTGGCTGCCCAGGATATTGTCAATAGCGCATTGCGGGTGCGGATCTTCGCCTTGTTAGCTCTGGCTAAGCTTTACGCGCAACTGGCACTCCCTGGCATGGGCAGCTCAGCGGCGGACATCTTCCAGAGATACGAACAGCTCACCTATGCGGCTTCATCGCTGGCTCGGCTGCAATGGCCTGCGAACGCCGGCCGGGTTAGCTCGTTTTTGTAGAGATGGCCTGCGTTACATGGGCCCGTGATGTCGCAATTGCAGCTTCATCTGTGCTCTTGCGATCTGCTACTCTTGTCCGGATCGATTACAGCCTCTCATTCGTTCAGGTTTGCGATGATTGCCGCGATCGGCAATACGCTGGCGGGAAATCCCATTCTCACGCTATTCGTTGTCATTGGCCTGGGATATCTGCTGGGCGAGCTGAATGTCCTGGGATTTCGTTTCGGAGTGGCGGGCGTGTTGTTCGTGGGCATCGCCGCAGGCGCTTTAAATCACAATATCCGTGTACCTGAAATCGTGGCCAGCTTAGGCCTGATCCTCTTCGTCTATACGATAGGGATTCAGTCAGGGCCCGCCTTCTTTGCATCCTTCCGCAAGCAGGGTTGGCGAGACACCGTGCTCGCCGTTGCAGTTCTGATCGTCGGGGTTCTCTTGACGCTCGGGAGCGCCGTTCTGTTCAAAATTCCACACTCTCGAGTAGCCGGCCTATATACGGGAGCGCTGACCAATACACCGGCGTTAGCTGCGGTTCGCGACCGCATTCACGATCGCGAGAAGCAGGCAAATGGTGCTCCGGAACAAATCCAAACAGCTCAGAATGAAGCAGTGGTGGGTTATGCAGTTGCATATCCGGTAGGAGTGATTGGGGTGCTGTTGTGCTTCAGCTTCACCCGCCGCATCTGGCGGGTGAAGTTCACCCCCGAGGGCGAAAACGCGGCGGAGATTCGGGTGCGCGATTTTGTAGTAGAGAATCCCGGAGTGATAGGGCGCCAGTTGGCGGAAGTACTGCGGCATCACGAAAAGCCCGGGTTCGTCATCAGCCGCATTCGCCAGCAGGGGAAGACGGATGTTCCCCGAGATCGCACGCAGCTTGCTCGAGGCGATGTAGTCGCGGTAGTTGGAGATGAGCAGGGCCTGGAGAGAGCAGAACAAATCTTCGGCGAACCGGCCGACGTGAGCATCGAGATGGACCGCAGTCATCTCGATTACCGGCGTTTTCTGGTTTCGAACCGGCAAGTAGTCGGGAAACGAATTCGTGAACTGGACCTGACCAATCAAGCGGGCGCCACCATCACCCGTATCCGGCGGGCTGACGTGGAACTGGTCCCGACGCCAGAGACCCGGCTGGAATTGGGAGATATCGTGCGGGTTGTTACCGAGCGCGAGACATTTCCCGCCATGTCGAAATTCTTCGGAGATTCCATTCGTGGCAATGCGGAGACACAATTTGTCTCGGTGGCTATCGGCACGGTGCTTGGTGTACTGGCGGGAATGGTTCCCATTCCGCTTCCGGGTGGAGAGTCGGTGCACCTGGGCCTGGCAGGTGGGCCATTGTTGGTGGCACTGATACTGGGAAAGCTGGAACGCTCAGGGCGGATCAGTTGGATTATGCCGCTGGCCGCGAATCTCACGATTCGCCAGATCGGGCTGTTGTTCTTCCTGGCAGGAGTAGGCATCAATGCGGGCTTTGCATTTGTCCAGGCGCTGCGTACGAATGGCTGGCAACTTCTATTGGCCGGAGCGGTGGCCACACTGGGTGTCACATTGCTGACGTTGGTGGTGGGATACAGGATTCTACGGATTCCTTTCGACTCGTTGATGGGGCTGATGTCGGGCATCCAGACACAACCAGCCTGCCTGGCCTACGCAGATGAAATGGCGCACTCGGAAACACCGAATCTGGCCTACGCCAGCGTCTACCCGATCGCCATGATCGCTAAGATCGTGATGGCGCAGCTCCTCGTGTAAGCCGCCAGTACTAGCGCCCTCCTAGCGGAACAAAACCTAGCATCGACACGTAGATAAGAGCAGGACCGCGACTTTCTCGCTTCCCATTGCGGAGGTGTCGCGTCCAAACCTAAGCCGATGGTGATCCGCGACCTCTTTGCCGACGTGATACGTACCCTGCTGGCACACAAGCTGCGTACAGCACTGACGATGTTCGGAATTGCCTGGGGCATCATCTCTATTGTCCTCATGGTGGCGGCCGGGGAAGGGCTCAGAGTAGGCCAGCAAAAGGTAGCGGAGACCTTTGGCCGCGACATCATGATCGTTTTTTCCGGAAAAACGAGCATGCAGGCTGGCGGCTTGCGCGCAGGCCGGCGTGTGCGCTGGGATGATACCGACGCCACCTTGATCGAGCAGGAGGCAACCGACTGCAAGTATGCCCTGCCCGAACTGGGCCAGAAAGATGTGAGGATCGTAAGCCGGTTCAACAATGCCGCACTACTAGTGACCGGCTCGCTGCCGCCTTTCGCCGAGGTACGCAGCATCAATTTGGGCCAGGGACGGTTCTATTCCTGGGAGGATGTCAATCAGGCGCGCCGCGTGGTTGTACTGGGCACAGATGCCAAGAAGCAGCTATTCGGCTCGCGGCCAGCGATCGGCGAGACGGTAATGGTGCGGGATATCCCGTACGTCATCATTGGGGTGATGGCGGAAAAGAAGCAGGACTCCAGCTACGACGGATGGGATGTCAACAAGTTGTTCGTGCCCTTCACGGCAATTCAGCGCGACTATCCCAATAAGCCTCCCGATACACAGCATTCCCTGGACCGCCTACTGGTTGTGCCCAAGTCAGTAGCTCAGCATGAGGCTTGCAAGGACGAGATGGTACATGTCCTGGCGCGGGTGCATGACTTCGATCCGCGCGACAAGGAAGCTGCCAGCATCTGGGACACGGTAGAGGAAGCGCAGGCTTTTCGCACCATGACTGACGGCATGAAGTACTTCCTGGGAGCGGTGGGAATCACTACGTTGTTTCTCGGTGGCCTGGGCGTGATGAATGTGATGCTGGTGGCCGTACGCGAGCGCACACGCGAGATTGGCGTACGCAAGGCGCTGGGCGCGCCGTCGCACAGCATTCTGCGGCAGTTCTTCATGGAAGCAGTGTTGATCGCAATCCTTAGCGGTGGAACGGGCCTGGGGATCGCGTACGGACTGTGTGCGTTGGTGAACCTGCTGCCCATGCCGGACTTCTT
>DASPRM010000117.1 GCA_035624455.1 Terriglobales bacterium | reverse complement strand
CGCTTACATTGTTAGCAGTGCGCGTCACCACGGTGATGGTCTTAAGCCGCGGCGCGCCCGAGCTATCCACGGCTGCGCTGCTGACGATCTGCCACTGCCGTATGTAGGCAGCGTTGCTTGCCCCGCTCAGCAAGGCGCCGGCCCTATCGAGATAGTCCACATAGCCGCTGACGGGCGATGCCGGATCAATTCCTCCTGCCGTGCTGCTGGCACTCATGCTTCCTCCCAGACCGGGATCATTAAACGGCAATGCCATCAGATGATCGATCTTGGCCGCAGCAAATTCGGTGTTGCGAGTGGCGTTTTCGCCGTGGCCCGCGTTCAATCCTGTCGACAGCGTAAATAGTGAGAGCACGCCTGCGATACAGGTCAGAAGAACTCCCGCTGCAATCACAGTTTCGATTATGGTCGTGCCGTGCTCCCGCCCGGAGTGCTTACCACACATCGGGTTTAATAGCATGACTGTTCTCACCGGGTCCCCCAGGCGTTGTTCGCGGAGCTATATTGCCAGACGCTTACCGCTCCCGACGCTGCCACCGTAACCGCGTATGTGGCGTCGTCATTATTAGGATTTGCCGCATCCCTTATGTAAAGTGCATAGTCCGGCTTGGGTATCTGCTTGGCCCCGGTTATATCCACGGGCAAGCCGCGGGAGTTAAACACAATCTGGTAAGTCTCAGCATTCGCGGACAGGGCTGCTGTCGGAGTTTTCGAGATCGAGCCAAAACCAAAATAAACGTTCGCAGGAAGGGGCAGCGCCTCACCATCGGATATCCATGCCGGCGACGCGGTGTTATCGCACAAGCCGTTTCCAGCTTGCACGTTGCAAAGTTCGATTTTGCAGCTCGCCGGGGCGCTCGTGTTGTCGCAGCTCAACCGGGCGAGGTTGAATTTGGAAGCCGCTCGGACGCGCGTCATATTGAGCTCGAAGGCCAGAGACTTGGCTGCGGATGACATCCTGTAAGCAGCCATAACATGTATCAAGAAGGGTATAGCAACTGCGCCGATGATGACTATGATCACAACGACGGTCATCATTTCGACCAGAGAGAATCCCGCTGAACGTGCGCTCCTCTCGGCTCCGGTAACACTCCGATGACGGAAGAAACACCAAGGCACCTCTGAATCCAACGGGCCAAAATCGCGCATTTGCCTTGACCACTCGAATTTTGACCGATTCACTGCTCGCGCTCGGCTGCAAAACAGGATTGCTGGCAAGATGTGAGGAGAACCTTACACCAAGTTGGGCTCTTGGGCGTAGTCCTTCTTTCAGCCCTGGCGTTAGAACGCCGTGGCGTGATTTAAAGCCCACTATGAACTTAGGTTCGAAAAGGATTGCAGGAACGGTAGTAAGCAGCGAGAAGAATTGTGATCGTATGCGCGCCCACAAGCTATCCTGTTCTGCCCTTGCGGTGCTCGAGTGCCTACTCCGTCCCAGGTTAGCGCCGAACGGCACGGCGCGGGCACCCTCAAGTTCCTCTCTATCGCGTAGAACCCGGGTCCTTCGACCCGCTCCTCGGCCCGCGCTCAGGATGACCGGCTGAAATTTTCAGGTTGCCGCTCTCACTGCTCTTCGCCATGCATTCTCTTCGCGGATGCGGTAGATGGCCGGTCGGATGAGGCGGTCTCGCCTTGTTTGCTTTTGATTTCGTAATCGCTGTATTCGATTGTCAGGGTGGCGGTCCCGCCAAGCCGGGTGGAACTTACAGAGCGATTCCGCACCGGGACCCAGAAATCGCCCACCTTCATATATTCATGTTCGATTTCGTTTTTCTTGGTCCAGAAGGATGGGTTCTTCGCGGGTTCTGCTCTTATCTTTTTCACCGCGAAATCGTCGCCATCCACCCAGATCCGCCCCACATACAAAAAGCGGTTCTTGGATTTGGGCTCGACCTGTAGCACGTAGGTGGTTCCCTCCGGTCCTTGCTCATAAGCGACGAGGGTGAAACTATAGTTATCGCGGCTTAGAATGCTGCGCTGCTCATTCTGCGGTTGTGTCGCCTCCTGCTCACCCTCCAGCAGCTTCTGGAAAACCTTATCCAGGATTACCTTCGAACCGCTCGACTGCTGAATGAAGAACTGCTTATCGTCAGGATTTTGGTACACGCAACGCACTTGCATCTGGGCCTCGCGATCGCCGGGAAATCCGCGATAAACTAGGCGGTAGATGCGTCTCCCTTCCAGCCGTGCCATTTCCTGCTTGCGCTCCGCGTTTTTGCGCTCCAGCCTGTCGACCACCTGATCTACGGTCAGCGGCGAGTCAAGCTTCGTTGCAGGAGCCTGCTCCGACGCGGGCTCTTGTGTCAATCCACGGACCGCAAACGCGGATAACAGAGCCAGGAGGGTTAGCGCCAGATTCAGCCCTTTGACCGGTCCCATTTCAAGTCTCCCAAATCATATAATCGACACTTGACGGCTCGACAGCGGCACGCGGGCCCGGGTTGCGCTCATGCTCAGTGCTTCTTCATAGGCCTTGTAGACCCCATCGAAGATGCTGTCCCACGAACATGCGAGTGCCTGCTGGCGCGCGGCACTTCTCATTCGCCCGAGCAACTGGCGGTCTGCATGCAACCGCCGAATGCTCTCCACGAACTCTGCCAGGCTCTTGGCCACAAATCCTGTGTCTCCCTGTCGTACGATGAACTGTGGCCCACCGCAGTTGCTCACAACTGAGGGTACCCCCGACGCCAACGCCTCCAGAACTACATTCCCGAAGGTATCCGTAAGCGAGGGAAACACGAACACGTCCATGTTGGCGTAGGCCGCAGCTAGCTTCTCGCCGTGCAGGACTCCCGCGAATTCGGCGGTCTGCATGTTTTGACGTAGCCACGGCTCGCTCGAGCCCTGTCCTACAATGAGGAAGCGGAAATCGGAGAGACCGGCCGCCAGCAGCGCTTTCTCCAATTGGGCCAGCACTTCCACGCTCTTCTCGACCGTGAGCCGGCCCACGTAGCCAATCGTGAAGCTCTCATTTGTGCGGGTGCGCCGCCGAGGATCAAAAAGCGAGGTATCGACACCCCGCCCCATCGGGAAACACCGTTTTGTCGTGTGTTGCTCCAGCAGTTCCTCCAGTTCGCGGTTTGGAGCCAGCAGGACTCGCGGAATGCGGTAATAGCGCGCCAGTGCCTGAAAACTCCACGCCCGAATTCGTGGGCCCATTCCGCGGCGCATTCCCTCAGGCAGGAAGCGCAGCAGCGCCAGCGCCCGCTGCTCCGCGTATTGATGGAGGTTGGTATGCCAGGAGGCGATCAGCGGAATCCGCAGATAGTGTGCGACAAGAACTCCAAGGATCCCGACGTCGCTTGGTCCGGTAATATGAATCACGTCGGGTTTTGTGGCCCGCAGCAGTTTCGCGATTTTCTCGTAGTGGCGAAGAAAGAGAAGATCAAAATCGTGTTTCTTGTCCACTCCGAAAGCAATCGGGCCGCGTTTGCGCTCGATGAGGGTGACATTCCCATCGTTCTTGATCTTGTCCTCATAGCCCCCGTAAACCAGCACCATCGGCAGATCGTGGCGGCGGACATACGCTTCGAATTGTCGTGCCGTGTTTGCTACCCCATCCACCTCGAGGTAGGTATCGGGAAAAAAGGCCACCTTGATCTGACTTTCGCTCACGGAAGCGCCTCCTGTCCTTCACCCAGATTGACACGCAAGCCTTGCCTCCAGCCGTTCGCCATCCGCAGAACGCCGCGAATCGGCTCACACTCAAACAGTCTCAGCACTGCAAAGGTCTGTCCAATGAAAGCCGGCGGCTGGCGCCACAGCGCAGCCAGTGGGCGGCAAACGCCCTCGCGATCGGGATGAAACACTCGTTCATCCCAGGACCGGAATCCAGCCGGGTGTTCAGGATAGTTGCGAATCACATCCAGTAGAGTCTGGATGGTCCGCAGAGTTGTCGACTCTGCATACTGCGGCATGAATAGCACGTGGCTCTGACCATGTCGAACTTCGTCGACGAACTCAGAGAAACTCGTGGCGTTCGTGAGATTGAGAATCGCGCTGGGCTCGCATCCATGGCGGTCTCCACCCGAGATCACTGGCTTGCCATAGGCTTTCGCCAGTTGCATCACTCCCTCGTTCTCTTCCCACCCGCGCAGTCCTCCGAGTTCGTAGGCGTGCAGAAATTCCCCAATCTCGGAGGCAAATCTGTGGACCAGTTCCAGGTGCCGATCACGGCCAACCCTGGGGAGGTCCCACAACGGATGATTAAAGACCAGAAGTACCTGCGGGATGTCCGACAGTGCTGCCACCAAGCTGCGCAGTTGGGCAGGATCGGGTTTCTTCGCATAATCGAGAAGGCGCATCGTCCACGGCTCGGCTTCCGCGGTTGGGAGGTTGTGAACGCCGAGATGAAAGATGGTCTCCTCGTACGGCACGCTCCATTCCAGCGATACGGGAATGCGCCTCGCCTCGGGTACCACTCGCAACAGCATGGGAGCTTCTATGTTGTCGTGATCGGTCAAGGAGATCATGGCTTCAATTTCCAGTTGTTCCTCGATCTGTCGCCGCTCGATGTCGTACGCGGCCAGGGCTGGCAGAGGCGGCGTCCAGTACGCCTTCCAGAAGTCCAGCTTGATCGCAGAATCCTGTTGGGCCCGTTTCTCCTTCTGCTCCAGCGCCCAGCGCAGCAGCCCGTACTGCTGCGCGAACTGCATAATGAAATATAGGCTTTCTTTGGAATGGTTGGTGTGACCGTGAAGGGAAACAGCGGTCTTCGAATTCTGCGCCGCTGTTGGATCCTGCCAGAGGTAGGTGAGCGGATTGTGCACGCGGACCTCCTGTCCTGAACCGTCGAATTTCAGCTAGGAGTATCCGCAACGGACGTGAAACCAAGATTATGTTTCAAACATTTTTCTGTTAATTTGTGCTGGGTTATTTGTCACCGACTTTTAACACACAGCCGCAACGCTCATTCCTATACTGCAGTTTTGGGCCGCTTCCTTGCCATGCAGCGCCTTATCGCGATAAAAGTCATTTCCCCCTCGGCCGAGCCTGGCAAGCTCAGATCCAAGAACCCTTCCTTCGTGCGCAACGTTTTGCTTGTAATCGCGCTCTGGAACTGGAAATCCGCGCTTTTGAGCATCATGCTGCGCGCCCCCGTGTTCGCCATTGCCGCTGCGCGAAGCGGACTGCGGGCCATCACAGCCACGGTGCTGGTGGAAGTCGCGGTGAGTGCCGTTAATGCCGGATTCCTGGCCTCGATCGTGCAGTTGATGCGCAATTTTCGGCCCCTGTGGGTTTCCGCTTTGGTAATAATCATTGGGGTTCCCACAGCCGGACAGGCACTGGAATGGTGGGTGCATGCGTATCGCGGAACGCCGCACCGCCACACCGCGGTTCTTGTTTCTTCAGTGATTGCGGCGGTGTCTGCCCTGTTCAATTGGTACGTGATGTGTCAGGGAAATTTGCTGGTAGGAGCGAATCGTACTTCTTTTCTGGAGGACCTGCGCCAACTCCCGGTGGCAATTGCTAGATTTCTAAGCGTCGGTCCGCTCTGGCTGTTTCGAAAATTCACGGCGAGCTGAAAGCTTCAGCGGACAGGCAGCTAGCAAGGTCTGTGCGGCAGACGATACATGGTGGAGCTAGTCGGGATCGAACCGACGACCTCATCGTTGCGAACGATGCGCTCTCCCAGCTGAGCTATAGCCCCACGACAGAGAAGACTGGGAACATTCACGATTTTATCAGCGCGTATGCGCACGCGCAAAAGCCACCCGGCATTTCATTGCTATTACGTCAACGAGTAACAAGATCACGTCAACGAACAACAAAATTGCCGTCTTGTGAATACCGCGCACACTCTTCTGGTCAGGCAAGGGCGCTTCGCGCCCTACCTGCCGCTTATAATTCAGGGGTGACCCTTTCCATGCAGGTAAAGAAGGTGGCGGAGGCCGATTTCCCTACCCGTTGGGGACATTTTCGGATTTATGGCTTTGAAGAAGTAATGCCAGCGGTCCCAGACAGCGCCACGACTGCGCATCTTGTGGGGGAGCGTCAGGCGGAAAGCGCCGTCGCGCTGGTGATGGGAGATCTCCAGAGCGCGCCCCCGCTGGTGCGTATTCACTCGCAGTGTCTTACCGGCGATGTGTTCCACTCCCTGCGTTGCGACTGCCGCCAGCAACTGGAGATGGCCTTGAGCTTGATTGCAGACGCCGGCTCCGGGGTTCTGGTGTACGAACAGCAGGAGGGCCGCGGCATCGGGTTAATGGCCAAACTGCAAGCCTATGCCCTGCAGGACGCCGGCCTCGATACCGTGGAAGCTAACGAGCGCCTGGGCTTTAAAGCCGACGAGCGCGAATACGAGCTTCCCGCTGCCGTGCTCAAGGCACTGGGACTGCAACGGATCAGGCTGCTATCGAACAATCCAGAGAAGGTCTCGGCGGTGCAGAAGGCGGGTGTCGAGGTAGTCGAACGTGTCCCATGCGAAGTGGAGCCGGGCTCGGCTTATTCGGAAACCTATCTGAAGACCAAGAAAGAAAAATTAGGGCATCTGTTCAAGGAGTTTTAGACGTTCGCTAGCCGGGACCTGATGCGACGAACTGCACGGCGCGAACCGGGTCACCATGAGTGTGGAACTACCCCACCCTGGCCAAAGAAGTAGCCATTCTGCAGCGTAGAACAACAGCTCCTCGCCGCTCTTGGCTGGTCTCCAATAAGCTTCCTAGCGCCGAGTGACAGCGCCGCGCAGCATTTCTTGTAGCCCTCTCCGATTCTTAACCGGCAGTGTCCGCATAGCGGAACGCACCAAGTCAATGTAAATCTGTTTTGCATCCGCGAGTTTCGATAGAGCTTTGAGGTTACGTCTTATCGTTTCGACATCTCCTCGGGCGAGTGGTCCACTCAAAGCACCTGCCGGCCCCAATTTGGTGTAGTTGGCCAGCGTCTGCTCCAGAATTGGCCGCATCACCGACTGCACGCGCGAGCCTGGAACACCGGCGGCTGCCCCCAGGCGTTCCGTAAGTGCCAGATGAGCAATGATCAGCGGCGAGAGAAATGCTCCAAACGTGTGGTAGAGCGGCTTCTTCGACTTGGGGATAACAAAGCTGTGCCCTCCGAAGTCTGCCACGATCCGCTCCGCGACGCGGCGTGCCTCAATATCGCCTTCAATCGCGAACCAGATCCCCTCTAGACGAGGTTGCGCGCCGGAAACAAACGTCATCATGGGATGAACAGAAGCCACCGCAGCGCCACGAACTCGCAGGGCGGAGAGCTCGTCGGAGGTCAGCGCACCGCTGGAATGCAAGACGATGTGCCCGCGCCAATCAATCCGATCCGCGAAGCCCTCGGCACATTCTCGGATGCCCGAATCACGCACGCAGATCCAGATGACCTTTGCAGATAATCGCGCGCCGGCGGGCGAGATTAGCTTAGGCGAAAGACTCTTCGCTCGAGGCAAAGCCCTGTTACCAATCAAGGGCAGGCGCCCTTTTCGGGATACGATTTCTTTGATCGGATAGCCCTTGCGCGCCAGATTTACCAGCAGCGCCGTCCCCAGCGCTCCCGTCCCAACAATGGTTATGGTTGGTTTCGCCATCTGAAATCACAGAGACCGCGCAGGATATCAGGCCAGAGGCAGCACGAGTAGGATCTGTTGTGACATCTGCGTCGGTCCTGAGGACACTCACGATCCCGTCAATCTCGCGGAGACCCCCACTTCCAGATCAGGCAGTCTTGAGAGTATTCATCCCAGGTTAGCGCCGAACTGCACGACGCGAACCCGGGACACCGGCAGTTTCCGACCACCCTCCTACCTCGGCGCGACGCTGCAGCTTTGTCGGATGCCTGACAGACGGCGATAGCGGTTTTTCCTTACATTTTTCCAGGATTTGCGCTGCATTCACCACGGGTTTCCAGGGAGTCTCATGTCCGGAGATAAGGAATGGCGAGAATTGTGCGAACAAGCGAGTAAGGAGTTGGATCCCGACAAGCTCATGAAGTTGGTTGAACGGATCAATCAGGCGTTTGAAAAGCGTGAAAAAGAACTACGAGAAAGCCGCAACCCGGGACGGGCCAAGCCAGATTCCAGCTAGTTGCAAGCAGATTCACCATTGGCGGGGAGAAATATACGTCAACTGACAAAATGCAGGCATCGGCCACAAAGGCAACACCTGACGGATAGCAAAGGCAAGGCACCCACAAGTTGCGCTTCTCGCCTATATTGGGGGGATGCGCAAGAGAACGAAAAAGGCCAGTACCACTTCTGTACGAATCCTGTCATCCAAAGTGCCCTATCGCGGGCCGGTGTTTCAGGTCACCAGCGACCAGGTGAAGGAACCCGGCGGCATCCAGACGTGGCGGGACATTGTGCGGCACTCGGGTTCGGTAGTGATCCTGGCGCTAGACGAAGGCGGCAAAACCAATAAAGGCCGATCAGGCGTCGCGAGGCAGGAAGTTCGCATCCTACTAGAGCGACAGTACCGGTATGCCGCCAATCAGTTCCTCTGGGAACTGCCGGCGGGACGGATAGATGAGGGCGAGGACGAACTTCCGGCCGCCCAACGAGAACTTTTGGAGGAAACCGGGTTTAAGGCAAAACACTGGCGACGCGTCCTCTACTTTTATCCCAGTCCGGGCTTCCTGGATGAGACCATGGCCATCTACCTAGCTACCGGGCTGGATCGGGGCGTAGCGCAACCGGAAGACGATGAAGCGATTCGCACCCGCTTCTTCTCGCTCTCCCAGGCTGTCCGCATGGTGATGAACGGGGGTATTGCAGATGCTAAGACGATCATCGGCACTCTATGGCTGGACAGAAAAAGGGTCGAAAAGTCGCCGTAGATGCGCTGTTTTTGCTGTTTCTCGGGTTGACAACGTTTCCACGGCTTTGGAGAATAGAAGTAATAGAGCAGCCGATCCGCCCTTCCACTTGGTCCCACGCGCCATACAGCCCACGTCCGGGATTCGTCTGTGTATTCGGGTTCCAATGCTGGGCCGAGGCGGCTTGCCTGAGTTCTTTAACCAGCTAAATCAGCGGAGGAAGGTGAGAAAGTGGCTCGTATTAAGGGAAAGGTAAAGTGGTTCAACAACGCCAAAGGGTACGGGTTCATCGGGCGCGACGATGGTCCGGACGTGTTCGTGCACTACTCAGGAATCACCGCCGAAGGCTACCGCAGCCTGCAGGAGGGCGATGACGTGGAGTTTGAAATTGTTGACGGTCAGAAGGGTCCGCAAGCCGCCAACGTCACCAAAGCCGTCGCACAATAGCTGCAATCGGCGCCGATTGTGTCGTCGATTCGATAGCCACGCCGGCCGCAATGGACGGGAGGCCGTGGGCGGGAGAACCCTACTCGCCGTAGGCGTGCGACTGCGGGACAGAAGGTTGCGCGGGAGCTACAATTCTTGCCAGTAGCTCAGCCCCTGGCCCAGTCCCGGGCGGGGGACGACAATACCAGTGGACAATAGGACGATAGCAGGCATCCTCTACGAAACCGCAGATCTGATCGAGATCGATGGCGGCGATCCCTTTCGCATCCGCTCCTATCGTCGCGCCGGCGAAGCCATCGAGAGCCTGACCGAGCCGGCGGAGTCTCTGTTGTGTGATCCCAAGAAACTGCTGGAAATCCCCGGCATCGGCAAAGGGATGGCCGCCAATGTGAGGGAGATTTGTCAGGAAGGCAAACTGCAATTACACACCGAACTGCTCACCAAATATCGTCCTACGATGCTTGAGCTTTTGAAGATTTCCGGCCTGGGTCCCAAGACGATCGCGCTGATCTGGAGCGCCTATCAGATCGCGGATGTGGATGGTGTAGAAAAATTGGCGCGCGAAGCCAAGATTCGCGAGCTGCCCCGCATGGGGAAAAAACAGGAAGAGAGAATTCTGAAATCCATCGCCGACTATAAGCGAATCGCCGGACGTTTTCTCCTCGACGATGCGGAACAGGTGGCACATAGACTAAGCGATCACATAAGGAAAATCCAGGGCGTGGATAAGGTCACGCCTGCCGGCTCATTGCGCCGCGGCCGGGAAACGGTTGGCGACCTCGACATCCTGGTTACGGGCACCGCCTGCGAAGATTCCGGCCAGCGCGCTGCCTTGATTGACCATATCCTTCGCTTTCCCGGAATTCTGGATGTGCTTGCCCGAGGTGATAACAAGGTCAGCTTCAAACTCCGCAGCACTATGCAGGTGGACGTTCGCCTGCTTCCCCGTGATTCGTTTGGCGCGGCCATGCAGTACTTCACCGGGTCGAAGTCACACAACGTGAGCCTGCGGCAGCGGGCGCTGAAAATGGGTTACACGTTGAGCGAATACGGACTGGCTCGGCTCGACAACCAGGAGCGCGTGGCGGGAAGCGTGGAGGAGGAGATCTATCAGAAGCTGGGATTGCAATACATCCCGCCCGAGCTGCGCGAAAACCAGGGCGAGATTGAAGCGGCCGAATCCGGGACGCTGCCGACGTTGATCACGGAGCAGGACCTGCTTGGCGACGTTCACATGCACACCGTCGAAACCGACGGGCGCAACACGATCGAAGAAATGGTCGAGGCCGCACGCGCCCGCGGTTACAAGTACATGGCCATCACGGATCATTCTCAGAATCTGGCCTTCGCCAACGGCCTGGATGACGAACGAGCGCTCGAGCATATCCGCAGAATTCGTACCGCAGATCAGCAGATTGAGGGCATCAAAGTATTTGCTGGAGTTGAGGTGGACATTCTGGCGGATGGGTCGCTGGATCTGTCCGACTTTGTGTTGGAACAGATGGATCTGGTGATCGCCAGTGTGCACTCACACTTCAATCAAGGGCCGCAGGAAATGACAGATCGTCTGCTGAAAGCCCTGGCCAACCCGCATGTTTCCATTCTCGGCCATCCAACCGGGCGTCTGTTGTTGCGGCGCGACGCTTATCCCTACGACATGGAAGCGGTGATGGCAGCGGCGGCGAAAAACCGGGTTGCGATGGAGCTTAATGCCTATCCCGACCGCCTCGATCTCAACGATCGGCATCTTCGTATGGCGAAAGAGCGTGGCGTTAAAACCGTGATTAATACCGATTCCCACCACACGTCGCATATGGAGAAGATTCGCTATGGTGTGCTGCAGGCTCGCCGCGGCTGGCTCACCAAAGCCGAGGTGTTGAATACCTTGCCGGTGGACCGATTCGCCCGGGCCATGAAGAAAGAGTGGGACCAAAACCTGGCGGCTTGAATATGAGCTCGGGTGCCCCACCCTCTCGCCCTCTGCTGGCGGAGGTTGGGAATAAAGGAGGCAACATGAACGAAGAGTCTCAGCCATCCCCTTCAGAGCAGGCTCCCAAGCGGCGTGTAATCCTAAAAAAGGTGCAGCTCAAGAGAGTGCAGCTGAAGAAGCTGACGAAGAAGCTAGAGCGAGCGCCGGAAGAACCCATCGATCCCGCTCATGTCCCGCTGACGGAGGAGTTTGACCGAGCCCGCTGGACCATGCCGCCGCTGCAAATCCTGGTCATCGCTGTTGTTGCCGTGGGCATCGTTTTGCTGGCGGTCTCCTGGACAACTCGGGCTAAGCCAGGTGCTGAGGGTCAACTCACAGATGTGACCGCAGTCAGCGTCCCTGAGAATAGCGTGATGGTGGCAATCAATGTTTCCCTCGACAACCCTACCCAGAAATCCTTCTGGGTACACAACCTCAAAGCCAGGCTGACGACGGATAAGGGTGAGTGGAGCGACGATGCTGCTTCTGCGGTTGATTTTGACCGTTATTTTCAGGCGTTCCCTGAGCTGAAATACAACGCGCTGCCGCCGCTGGTGCCGGAAACCAAGATTGCGCCTGGAGGAAAGGCGAAAGGAACCATCATAGTCAGTTTTCCTGTGAGCAAAGACGACTTCGAGAAACGAAAGTCGCTGGCGGTGGTCGTCGAACCCTATGACCAACCCAAGCCGGTGGTGATCACGAAGTGATTTCGCACCAGGTAATCGGGATCAGCCGATTTTCAAACCGAGTGGCGTAGAGACTCTTGCCCGCGATTGTGCTCCCTTGCTACCCGGCCGAAGAGCAACTACTTTTCAAACGCGGCGCGGATAAGCGTGATGAGGCCGATGAGCACGAGCACGGCAATCAGGATGGTAATCACTTCGCCATCTTACCTCGTTCAGGCAACTCCCCCGGCTACGCAGGTTTGCGCGCGAAAATCGCCCTAGGCGCCGGGGGGAGCGCGAACGATCCGTAGCGGCTCATAACCCGCACCTTAAATCCGATTCTGCGAAGCCGGGCAGGGCTTTGTTGTCCACCGTCCACGGGTTGTCCCATCCCGCGCATCGTATTACGCGAATAGTTGGCGACAAATTCCCATTGCACTCATTAGGGACAAGCCCTTGGATTGTGGGCACAGCCCCAAGCAATCAAAAACAGGACGAAAAACCAGAACCCAATCAGAGGTGTGCCGAGCAGAAACCAGCAACCGCGCTTTTTGAACCTGACAAAAGCGTATGCAAGGATTGCAACCCATGCGGCTCCAAGCACCACGCTCCCTCGGATTGACAAGTTGGTATTGGGAGGTCTCACCGCCAAAGGCATGGCGACAGTAAGGAGTGCAAGTCCGAGGGAAATCGAAAGCAGTCGCCTGAAAGGCGACCATAGGGGGTAATGCTAGTTCGCACGGCCGCAGGGGCCAAGTTACCTTCGGCTCATTCTCAATTGACATGCCCGAAGTAAAGTGAAAGAAGGTCGCGAGTGCAGGCGGACACGACACAGTCCTCACGCGCACAACGCAGCTCGATCAGACCTTCCCACCCATCAGACTAAAGACCAGAACGGCGAACACAATCAGGGTAACGACTACGTAGAGCCAATCGCGCTCCAATACGAAAGCAAACGCGGAGAACAACACGCGCGCGACGGGGGTGGCAATCAGCAGCAACAAGCCAAACTGGATAATTCCCCGGGCGTGCAGCGATAGCGCCGAGGAAACTATGCCGGGCAAGCTGCGAAAATTCTCCGGCTCGCCACGGAACACTCGGTAGTTAACGTGCTCGCCGCCATGGCGAACCAGATAAAGAATGCCTCCGCCGAGCACGACGCCGGCGGCGGTCATCACCCCGAAGCGCAGGAGATTGCCAATAATCTGTTCCGTCTTTTCATCGCTCCAGGCAGCTCGTTGATCCGTCATAGTCTTCCTCTGAGCGCGTTGTAGATCATCTCCAGCCCAAGTGCCACGATAACGGCACTGAACAAATACCGCAAAACCTTCACCCGCGCTCCTACAAGCACGCGTGCGCCGATGATCGAACCCGTCAGAACTCCAAGCATGACCGGCATCGCCAGCCCGGGATCGATCCAGCCTCGGCTCAGATATAAACCGGCACTGGCAGCGGCGGTAACACCAATCATGAAGTTGCTGGTGGTCGTCGAAACCTTGAAGGGGATCTTCATCGCCTGGTCCATGGCCAGGACCTTCACCGCGCCCGACCCGATTCCCAGCAGACCCGACAAGGTGCCAGCCGCAAACATCAGGCTGAACCCTCCGGGCACGTTGTAGACGTTGTAGTGCTCAAGGCCACCTGTCGCAGGAAAGCTGCCATTCATGCGCAAGCGCGTAGCCAACGGATCTGGAGGCTTGACGAGCCGAGAACCATGTTTCTCCCTGGCAGAGAGAAAAGCGGACAGCAACAGCACAAGTCCGAACACGATGGCGATCGCCTTGGTTGGCGCTATCGCGGCTATGTAAGCTCCCAGCAGCGCGCCGAAAGTGGTTGCCACTTCCAGGAACATGCCGATGCGGATGTTCGAAAACCCTTCCCTCACGTAGGCGGCGGCCGCCCCCGAGGAGGTCGCGATCACCGATACCAGCGAGGCGCCGATCGCGTAACGGATATCCACGTGGAGCAGAATCGTCAGCAGCGGTACCACCACTACCCCACCCCCCAGTCCTGTGAGCGCACCCAGAAATCCGGCGATCACTGCGCCAATCCAGACCAGGGCGGTAAAGAGAAGGATGGTCATGCAGGATGCGAGCAGTCAGAAGCTATCTCATAATGAACCGAGGGGGCAAACGTCTTTTTCCCTCTGGGGCTAAAGCCCAGAATTTACGCGGCTCTGGACGGCGCGGCTGAAGCCGCGCCCTTTCAAAACCGATTGCTTCTCAGAGTGTACGCTTTCTGGTTCAGTCTTAATTTCCCGGGACAGATTGTTGATTCGAGCCTTTCTGCCGGTGTATTCCGCACCAGATCAGATCCAGACTGCAGGTTCCGGTCTGAGGTATCTTTTTTTCTCGCAATGACTGCTCGAGAGGTGTGCCGGTTTGCTCCTCCGTTTCGGAAAACCCTGATATTCTCGCTTTCCCCACTTTCAGACGGAGCAGTTCATAGTTTCCCACAATCTGCGAATACCTGGGATTAAATCGAACGTCGTCGACATCGATTCGGTTCCAGCCTTCCACATACATCGCCTTACGTTTAAGCGTGAAGTCGTGGACAGCAACTACGTACTCCAGACCTGACACCAGCACGGCTGGAATCTGAATACACAATCCAATTAAGACCACCGATGCGGTCAAAACTCGTCTCTCCAGCATTTCTACGCACGGTATGGTCATGAGGATGACGCCGGGAATCATGTAGCGGACACCCCAGGAATCGTCGCCCGACCAATCCCACCACTTCGAGTAGATCAGCAGCTCGCAGAGAAACACTTCCAGGAACAAATCTGCATCCAGCGGCAATATTCGGCGAAATTTTTTCCAGCCCAGAAATCCGAGCAGCAGGGCCGGAGAAAACAGGAACACACTCTTGCCCGACGAGAACAGAATTCCGTAGAGCCCGATCAGCAAAGGATTGGAGAACGATTCGCCAGGATATCCGTGGTCAAGAATGCTGCCATACCGAAGCAGGTTCACGGTCACGTACACAATCGCAATGGGAAGCACTCCTGCCAGGGCTTCCAGTACCGCTCTTTTTGGGCGTTGGCGACGGATCTGCCATATCAGGAGAAGCGCGAACAAAACGATCGAATCGGTTCGCAACAGAATCGCAAAACCGGCACAACTGAATCCCAGAATGTTGTATTCCGACTTCAAAAGAAGAAATCCAGCAAAGAAAAATGTAAGGACGAAAACTTCCGTGAAGTCCAACTTCGTATAGGGCCACCAGCTCGTCGCCAGCCCGACGATCAGTACTGCCGCCCAGGTTTGCCTGGGTGAATACTGCAGCGAGAGATAGCGTGCGATCAGATACAGCAAGAACGCGCCATTCACCACAAACAGGAACGTATAAAGAGCAGCCTCAGAGTGAAGACCCCTTGCAGCCAGCAAAATTTTCGAGAGCAGCAACGGCGGAAGCGCCAGAATCGTATGTCCCACTCCATATTTGGGCGGATGTCCGGTTACAACGTCCGTGAGGTAGGGCCCGCCCGCGAGTATTTGTCTTGCCCACTGGACCTTCTGCGCTCCGTCTCCGGAAGTGTAGTGGCCGGCCCAGGTGAGGCTATAGACAAACAGCAATGTCCAGAAGACCCATGCCAGTTTTGTGCGAGAAGAGCTCTGGATTTGCGGACCAGGCTGCTCCGACAACTCGGCTTCCTTCGACTGAGGCGCGCCTAAGGCCATCACATCCATAGATCCGGACTCATCGAGTAGAGATCTCCCGCAGCTATGGAACGATCTGTACGCGCTTTTGCGGGGTTCGGAACGAACCTGATTCTATCTGAGCTGGCTCATAACCCAGGCACCACTCCGCCCCCCGCGTACCTATGTAAGTACGGGGCGCATTGGCTCCCATTTTGTAGACCCTAAGGATTTCGAAGGGAGGGGCCCACGCACTGATTAATACTTCAAACTTCGGAGATCAAACTTCCAACTTGACTAGATGATCACTTCCGGTACTTCCATCTTGCGGTCATTGAAAGCGGCGATGAAGACTGCTACTACGTGCGGATCGAAGTCCGTACCCGAGCCTTTCAGAATCACTTCCTTGGCGTCGAAGGGCGACATGGCCTTGCGATAGGGACGGTCGCTGGTCATGGAATCATAGACATCAGCCACGGCAAGAATTCGCGCTTCCAGCGGAATCTCTTCCCCTTTGTTGGGATAGTAGCCGCTGCCATCGTAGCGGTCATGATGGGCGAGAATGATGGGCAGAATGCGGCGCAGCGATCCGCCTACAGGCGAGAGCAGTCCAACTCCGATCTCCACGTGCTTGCGCATCGAATCATATTCTTCCTGGGTCAGGCGCGCTGCCTTGTAGAGAATTTCGCGGCTTACATCCAGCTTGCCGATATCGTGCAGCAGCGCCGCCGCGCGTACATCCTCAATGCGATCCGTGCTCAGCCCCATGCAGGCCGCCAGTTTGGTGGCATACACCGACACGCGATAGCTGTGATTCTGCGTGTATTTGTCCTTGGAGATGAAATGCTGCAGGATCATCAGGATGCCGTTGTAAGTGTCGCGCAATTCCTGGATGTGTGCCTGCTTGTGCTCGTAGAGCGTCCCCATGGTGTAGGCGGTGATGACCAGAATTCCACCCCAGATCGTGAGATCGAACCACTTGTCTTCGATGGGAAGATCAATGTGGCGATGGCCGGGAACGGTCGGGTTGTAATAAACCACCAGCCCGACCAGGAAGATGCTGGCAAACGCGGTGAGCACCGCATGACGCCGGCCAAAGACGTAGGCCGAAATCAGCGTTGGGATGGTGTAGAACCCCAGCACCATGCGCTGCGAGTCCACGAGAAAGTTGAGAATCCAGGCCAGAAGAAACAGGGAGAAGACCAGCCACAGCTCGCGATTTACCTCGAGCAGCTTGTGCAAGCCCGCCTCACGGGCTCTCTCCAGCCACGATTTGGGAGCAGTATGGTAGTGGGGAAACTTCACTTCTTCCCGGGTGACGGCAGACGAAGACATGGGAAACACTCTCCAGGCTGAATGGAGGCCGGTACTTGCGGCGCAGTTACAAGAATTTACCGGCAAGCCATGACCGGCAGTAGATTACTTAGGTACTAAGGAACACGTCCTTTGGGGCAGGGGCTGGGTGGAAGCAGAAGCAATCAGTAGTCAGTAGTCAGCGGTCAGTAATCAGCCAAAGAAATTAACCACAAAGGACACGCAGGAACAGCAAGGTGAAGTAAAGGGGATGCGCTCTGTCGAGGCTGCGCCTCGACCTCCCACCTAGCCAAAAAACGGCTGGGATGGGGACCGTGCTGAATGCTGACTGCTGTGTGCTGATTCACTTCGCTCTCGGATGCGTGGAGTCGTACACCTCGAGCATGTGCTTCATCGAGAGCTGCGTGTAGCGCTGCGTGGTGGAAAGGCGCTCGTGGCCGAGCATCTCCTGAATCGCGCGCAGATCCGCGCCTTCCTCCAGCATATGGGTGCCGAAGGCATGGCGCAGCGTGTGCGGATGAACATCGGGTGGCAAGCCTTTGGCAACAGCGATCCCCTTCACGATTCTGCCGACGCTGCGTGTTGTTAGCCGTCCGCCACGCAAATTGATCAGTAATGCCGGCGCAACTCTGCTGTTGGCGCGAGCGATCTCCTGCCGCTTCGGGAGATACTCACGGATGGCCTGCGCCGCCGCGTCCCCTAATGGCACCAGCCGCTGCTTCTTCCCCTTGCCTCGCACCAGCAACGCCTCATTCGACCAGTGGACGTCATCCAGGTTGATCCCCACCAGTTCCGAGTTGCGCAGCCCGCATCCGTAAAGCAATTCCAGCAGCAGGCGGTCGCGCTCCGGAAAAGCGGCATGCTCCGGCATGTCGCTATCCAGCACTGCATTGATCTCTTCCGCCGTCGGCACGCGCGGCAGCTTCTTCGGGAGCTTGGGCGTACTCACCAGCGCCGCCGGATTCTGCTTAGCCAGCCCTTCGCGCGCCAGCCATTTATAAAACGAGCGGACCGCCGCCAGCGACCGCGCTACCGACGACTTGGTCAACCCGCGGCCGTAAAGCTCGGACAGGAAGCCTCGGATGTGCACATGATCTACAGCCTCGGGCTTTCTGTTCTTGCCTACGTGAGCCGCGAATTCGGCCAAGTCGCGCGTGTACGCCCGCACCGTGTGCGCCGAAGCATTTCTCTCCCGCAGTCCCTGAACGAACAGGGCGGCAGCTTTTTCCATTGCGCCTTGAGGTTTCGGATTTGGTCTCGCGGATGCCACGTCAGACTGCCAAAGCCCGCGCGCTTCTCTTCCCGCGCGGGTGGTGTTTCTGATGGACGCTCTTGAGGCGATCGAGCGCCAGGTGCGTGTACACCTGGGTGGTCGAGATGTCGGAGTGACCGAGAATGGTCTGCACCGTCCTCAGATCAGCGCCTCCTTCGACCATGTGCGTCGCCGCGCTGTGGCGCAGCATGTGCGGGCTGGCTTGGCATCCCGCAGGTTGACCGGCGTTGCGTACGATCTGCCAGATTCGTTGCCGCGTCAGCCGCCGTGCACCACGGCCCAGAAAAAGGAAGGGTGAGTTCTTACCGGCCTCAAGCGCAGGCCGCGAGGATCTCAGGTATTGCTTGATCGCCTGCAGCGCCGGCTGCCCAAGCGGGACCAGGCGATCCTTGTCTCCTTTGCCCCGTACCATCACGTATCCCAAGTCGGCCTTCAAATCTTCCAGCCGGACACTGGCGACCTCCGAAACTCGCAAGCCGCCGCCGTACAGCATCTCCAGTAGCGCGCGGTCGCGCGCCATGAGCATCTGTTGTTGCTTCTTGTCCGCCAGCGGCCGCTCCGTCTCCATCAATTGTTTCGCTTGCGTGCGCGAGAGCGACTTGGGGAGCACCCTCCATTGTTTCGGCGTCTCGATGTTCAGGGTAGGATCTTCCTGGATGTGGCGGTCGAGCAGCAGATACTTATAGAAGTGACGCAGCGCGGAGAGCTTGCGCGCCACCGAGCGTCCATCCAATTGGTCGGAGAAAAGGCGCGCAAGAAATGCATGAACATCCTGCCGTCGAGCCTGGGGCAAGCTACGCTTCTGCTTCGCTAAATGATATGCGAACTGCAGCAGGTCGCGTTCATAGGCAGTGACGGTCAGTTGCGCCAATCCCTTCTCGACCTTCAAATAGTCGAGAAAGGTGGACAGCAGTGCGTCTTTGGCTGGAAGAGACGCCACCCGCAGAATGTTTTCATAGTTCCGAGGACGCCAGGAATGGCGAGGGAGGTACCGGGGGCTGCGCGGGGGCGTACAGAGTTGAAGCGCGACTGAGAGCGTCGAGGCTTTGTTTTCACCTCCCACTTGAAGCCGTGCCCTTTCAAAACCAAAGACGGCTTCTGAGTGCTGAATCCTACTTCCCCGGCGCCGCCGGCTGTCCCGCCGGCATCCCGGGCGGTGGCGGGATGGTGATGTCGATCGTCGTCACCTGCCCCAGGCTCTTGAGCTGATCCCCAAGCTCACCGGAATTCCCAACCACCAGCACCGCGAGCTGATCGGGATGGATGTGCTTGCGCGCCACCCGCATCACGTCGTCCACGGTAACTTTCTCAATGCCCGCGCGATAGCGTTCCAGAAAGTCCGCTGGATAACCGTAGAACTCATATCGCATCCGCTCGACCAGAACTTTCTCCCGAGAGTCAAAGTTGAAGATGAAGGAGTTCAGGATCGAGTCCTTCGCCTGTTTCATCTCCTCTGTGGTCGGCGGCCCGGTCAGCATGCCCTCGAGCTGTTCATTCACCGCGCGGATCGCTTGAGCCGTAGTTGCGCTTTTGGTACCCAGACTGAACTGCTCGACTCCGGGATGGTCCCAACTGGCTCCGACCCCGCCACCAACGGTGTATGCCAGCGCCAGCTTGGAGCGGATCACCTGAAAGAGCCGTGAGGAGAAGCCCCCACCGAGAATTTCATTCATCACCTGAATGGCATAGTAATCAGGATTGTCGCGGCGGATTCCCAGCGCGACCATGTGCACCGAACTCTGGTTCACATCTTCTTTATCGATGAAGTAATATCCCGCCTTGGCGGACGTGAAGTCCATTGCTGGTTTCTCCGCCACCGCTCCTTTGGGCCAGCTCTCAAAACTCTGCCGCAGCTTGGCCTCCATCGCTTTGGGATCGAAATCTCCCACAACTCCCAGGATTATGTTGCCCGGCTGCAAGTAGTGGCTGTGCCAGGCCAACAGATCATCCCGCCTTACCGCGGCCACCGTGGAATACTCGGGAACGCGGGCGTACGGGTTGTCCTTGCCATAGGCCAGCTTCATCGATTCCCGCTGGGCAATGCTTCCCGAGTCGTCGTTGCGCCGTGCGATGATGGCATACATCTGCTGCTTGGCGATCTCGAGGTTGTCGTTGCGAAACGCTGGTTCGCGCAGCAGCTCCAGGAAAGCGGCGAACACGTTGTCCAGATCTGCCTTCAGGCAGTTGAAGGAAATCACGGTGGAATCGCCGGTGGCGTCGGTTTCGATCTTGGCCGCACGCGCTTCCAGGTAGTCGTCCAGTTGATCTCCAGTACGCGCCTTGGTGCCGCCGGTCCGCCAGACTTCGCCGTAAATATCCATCATTCCGGTTTTGTCAGCCGGAACCGAACGCGCCCCACCGCGAATACGCGCAATGCCGGTGATCAGCGGCAGCTCGTGATCGGGCTGCAGAAAAATAACCAGCCCATTCGCCAGCTGGATTCGTTGCGGCTCCTCGGGATGAAAAGCGGGCAGCGGAGGAACTTTTATGCGGTCGAGTTCGGCCTCGCCTTTTGAGATCTGCGGTGCGACTGGCGCACCGGCGGGAGCCTGTCGTGCCGCGGGAGCCTGCGCAGGCGCGACCGCCTGACCAGGCGCCTGAGAGATGAAGCTGGCGGCCATCAGTCCCAGTACAAGTGCGCGCTGCAGGTGCCAGGATCTCATCACTGTCCTCCCGAGGGCTGGCTCGCCGCCTTCCCTGCTGGCTGCACCGTCTCAATGATTGCAATCGTGCGATTTGTGTCACTGAAAGTGGCATTGGCAACGCGCCGGATGTCTGCCTGCGTCACTTTGTCGATGCGATCGAGTTGGCGAAACAGTTCCCGCCAGTCCCCGTAGCGAGTCTGCATGATGGCAAGTTCCTGCGCCAATCCCGAATTGCTGCCCAGGCTGCGAATCAGCGCGGCCCGCGCGCGCGTCTTGAACATCTGCAATTCGGTGTCGGAGATGTCCTCTTTCTTGATGCGCTCGATTTCGGCGTGAATCGCATTCCGGACCTGCTCCGGTGTGTGTCCGCGGTTAGGAACCGCATAAAACGCGAACAGATGCGGATACTTGGTTCCCGGAAGTCCGCTGAATCCCGCCGCCTCCAGCGCAATTTTCTGATCCCGCACCAGCGCGCGATAGAGACGCGACGTGCGGCCATTGGACACAAGGTCGGTGATGGCGTCGTACACGGCGTCGTCCTTGTCTAGATAGTCAGGGCGGTGATATCCCTCGACATAGAACGGCTGCGCGGTTTCCTTGAGCACCACGCGGCGTTCGGAATTCTGTGGCGGTTCCGTCGTGGTGCGCTCGTCAGGTTGAGGACGCGTAGGCAGGCGTCCGAAATATCGCTCGATGACCGGCCAATCGCGAGCGGGATCGAGATCGCCCACGACCGCGACCACCATATTCGAGGGTACGTAGTAGGTGTCGTAGAAATTCATCGCATCTGTGGCCGAAAAGCTGTGCACGTCGGAGGGCCAGCCAATCCCAGGATTGCGGTAGGGATGCGCCATGAAGGCTGCAGACAGGAACTGCTCGATCATGCGCCCGATGGGTCGGCTTTCCACGCTCATGCGCCGCTCTTCGTAGACGACGTCGCGCTCTAGGTAGAATTCGCGCATCACCGGCTGCGCGAAGCGCGACGACTCCAAAAATGCCCAACGCTCCAGCCGGTTCACGGGCATGGAGTAGAAATAGATGGTTTCATCTTCTGCGGTCTGAGCGTTCATGCCGACGCCGCCATTATCTTCCACGAAAGTTCCAAACTGATTTCGAACCACGTATTTCTCGGCGTCTTCGACGAGCTGCTTCCAGCGCTTCTCCAGATCAGCCAATTTCTTCTCGTCTCGACCGAAAGGCTTGTCGCGTTCCGCGATATACGCGGCATACGCCTCTTCAATTTGCCCGAGCACGACTTTTTCCGCTGCATAATCCGTAGTCCCGATGGTGTCGGTGCCCTTGAATGCCATATGCTCGAACATGTGCGCCAGCCCGGTTTTGCTTTTGGGATCCTGCGCTGAGCCGGCGTTCACCAGTGTGAAAAACGAGAAGACCGGCGCCTCGTGGCGTTCACAAAGTATTATCGTTAGGCCATTCGGCAGCTTCTTAACCTGTATGCGCTTCTCAAAAGACGCCAGGTCCTGCGCCCGGGAGTGCGGAGAAAAAAAGGATGAGAGCAGCAGTAGAAGAAGAGAAATTCGGCGAACGCCCGACCGCATGCAACCTCCGTCCCACAATCAGTCTCCGAGGTTATGGAGAGTGCATAGGTTTGTCAAACCGGCGTTGACTGATTGCTGATTGCTGATCGCTAATCGCTAATTCAGGAGAATCCCTTGGCCCCGAAGACGACGACCGTCGAGATTGAAGGACGCAAGCTGAGCTTATCGAACCTGGAAAAGGTGCTCTATCCCGACGCTGGGTTCACCAAGGGTCAGGTCATCGACTATTACGTGCGTATTTCGCCTGTCCTGCTGCCTCACCTGAAGGGACGTCCGCTTACCATGAAGCGCTACCCCAACGGGGTGACCGGGCAATTCTTCTATGAAAAAAATTGTCCCAGCCACCGGCCGCCATGGCTGAAAACCGTGGCTGTCTGGAGTGAAGGGAATAATCGCTACATGGACTACTGCCTGATCGAAGACCTGCCTTCACTGGTCTGGGCCGCCAATCTCGCCGATATCGAACTGCATACATCGCTGTCGCAGGGCAAGGACATCAGCCGTCCTACTTTTCTGGTCTTTGATCTCGACCCTGGTCCACCGGCCAATATCGTGCAGTGCTGCCAGGTGGGAGTATGGGTTCGCGACCTCTTCGATCGCCTCTCGCTCGATAGCTTTCCCAAAACTTCAGGCTCCAAGGGCCTGCAGGTTTATGTGCCGCTGAACACCGCGGTTGGCTATGAGGAGACGAAGTCATTCGCTCATACCCTGGCTCGGGCGCTGGAAAAAATCTTTCCCCAGCAGGTGGTCTCGGACATGAAGAAGTCCTTACGCGTGGGCAAGGTACTGGTGGACTGGAGCCAGAACGACGACCACAAGACCACAATCTGCGTGTATTCCTTGCGCGCCAGGGAACAGCCCACTGTTTCGACGCCGGTAACCTGGGATGAGGTTGAGAACTGCCTCAGGAAGAAAGATATGAACACACTGGTATTCCGGAGCGATCAGGTTGTCGAGCGCTCTGAGCAACACGGCGATCTCTACGCGGATGTGCTGAAGAAAAAGCAGAAGCTGCCCAGCCTGGAGAAGCTCCTGGATGCCTGTTCCGCCCTCGCGCGAGAAGGTCCGGGAAAGAAGGGCGTGGAAGAAGTGAGATCTGTCGTGGCGGAGCGTCCGGCGACGCCTAAACGTGCGGGCAGATCGAAATCGAAAGCGAAAGCTTCAACGGGCGCGAGCAAGCGGTGAAAGTTTTGAGCGTTAACCGTAAAGTCCGTTCCAGACATGACGCTCACCACGACAAGTACGCTGCGCTTTCCATCGCGACAACATGTAGAGGCCCTGATCGCGCGTTCGGGGCCGGCGGTGCATGACGTGTTCGGGGACTGGAAAGCCAGTCCCTTCGCGGCCGCACGCTCGCGAGAAATCATTTTTGTCGCGGAGATCGCTCAGTAAACTGCCTCCTTGAGCTAAAAGATGGCTTGAGTGCCACAGGACTCGCCGGTAAGCAATGAAAATTGGTGGTTAGAATACATAACATCCACCCTGTCATCGGTCCTCGCGTTTTATTATTGTCATCACAAGGGTGCCGTAGCGGTCGAGGGATCTGCACTTCCAGCTTTCAAGGAAAACCATGCTCTACGCCGGCACATCCGGATGGGCTTACCCCACGTGGAAGCCCGCCTTTTATCCCGAGAAGCTCGCGCAGAAAGACTTTCTGCGTTATTACGCCAGCCAGGTGAACGCGGTGGAGGTGAATTACACCTTCCGTCACATGCTGAGTGAGAAGACGATAACCAAGTGGCTCGCCGAGACGCCGCCAGAATTTCGCTTTGTAATTAAAGCGCACCAGAACATTACCCACATCAAGCGGCTGAAGGGCGCCGAGGAACCTCTGCGGCGCTTCATTTCCTCGATCTCTTTGCTGGAGAGTTCCGCCAGGCTGGGACCGGTGCTGTTTCAGTTGCCTCCAAATCTCAAAGCCAATGCCGACTTGCTGCGGGTTTTTCTGGCTTTGCTCCCGAAGCTACTGCGTTGCAGTTTCGAGTTCCGCCACGTCTCCTGGTTTGCGCCCGAGATCTACGATGTTCTGTCAGAGCGCAACGCCGCTCTATGCGTGGCCGAAGACGACGACCTGGCAACTCCCGACGTGACCACGGCCAGTTTCAGCTACTACCGCCTGCGTAAGACATCGTATTCACCGGACGAGCGGAGCATGATCGGAACCCGCCTCAGTGAGCTCGCCGGCAACCGCGAAGTCTTTGCGTTTTTCAAGCACGAGGACACACCCGAGGGCGCCCTGTACGCGCGCGAATTGCTGCAGGCAGCGGACTCTTTGCGTAGTTGAGTGCCCAGTCCTGCGAAAACGGTGTACCATCGGCGGCATCTTCCGCTATGTCTCAGACGTTGCTCCAAACGGCAATTAGTCGGAATGCACACGCCAGCAGCGGCCGCAGGTTCTTTCTCCTGTTCGTCTTGCTGCTGGTCTTTTTGATCGTGTACCCATACATCGAAACCAGCCGATTCATCTATCTGTTGTTCCGTGTCCTTGGGGCAGCTGTCGTTCTGCTTTGCGTATATGCGGTTAGCTTCCGGCGCAGCCTGCTGGTTATTGCTCTTGTGCTCGCCATTCCCGCCCTCTTGCAACGGATCCTGTTCTCGCGAGCGGATGCAGGTTCGTTCATCATTCTCAACACTGCGCTCAGCTTTGTATTTGACGTATTCGTAGTCACGGTGATTTTTCGTCGCATCTTCGCCCGCGACGAATCGACTTCCGAAACCATCTATGGAGCGCTGTGTATCTATCTCCTGCTGGGATTCGGTTTCGCCAGCCTTTACGGCGCGTTAGCCAGACTGCAACCACGCTCTTTCTACCTCGATCCCCTGTCGAACACACACACGGTTCCCCGGCTCTTCGATTTCGTTTATTACAGCTTTGCCACCATGACCTCAGTCGGCGCGACCGGCATTGTCCCAGTCACCGACAATGCTCGTTCGCTTTCCGTGATCGAAGCCATCCTCGGCGTACTCTATCTCGCGGTTCTGATCTCCCGCTTGATCACCACCTATCGCCGTTCCCCGGGTTAGCGAGTTGGGAAGACCGCGAGCGACAAATTTCCCGCTGCCATTATTTGCTGAATGCCAAGCGCTGACTGGGATTGCCTGCCCGCCTCAATCTTCACCTGCTTCTCCGCTCTCTCCAGCAGGCCCTTCTCGATCTCAGGCCATTGATCGTAGGCGGCGCCGCCCTTCTTCAGGTCGACTGCGGAATGTCCTGTGGGCGCCAGATCTTCGCCATAGATAATCATCAGCTCTTTGCGCATCTGCTTGTCCAACAGGTGCACCAGGCGGACGTCCATCATTCCCGCTGGCATTTGGTATCCCTTCGCCCGGATCAGCGTCTGTACGTGCTCGCGGTCTGAACCGGGTCGGGTCTTCTGGTCACGCTCGCGTGTCCAGGTATCCACATAGAAATCCAGACCGCCGATGGTGGTGTGCCACGGAGAATCGTATGTATGATGCAAATCGGGTTTCGTGGGCAGATAACCCTCGAACTGCACCCAATAGAGCCGCTGTACATTCTTTTGCTTGTCGGCTTCCACCCAAACATGCAGTTCGCAATCGGCGATATGATACAAATCTCATCGATCTGCTCCCACGTACTGCGCGGATTTCGGCAGCTCGATTCGCACTTTGGGATCGTGCTCAGAAACAATCACATTATTCTCAACCCTGCGCTCCGGGGCCTTGACCTGGGCCGCAGCGAACACAGTCAGGAAAACCGCGAATACGATTCCTTTAACCAAGCAACACCTCGAATTGAGCAGTCAGCCGTCAGCAATCAGCACTTAGCAATCAGTAACCCATATCGCCAACATTCCGATAGACTAATCTCACGCACCGCGTCTCCGCCCCCTGGAGCCCAATGAGCGTGCAACAGCCAACTTCGTTCGAACGCGGCATTCCGACTCACAAGCCGGGGGAACCACAGAACTCGCCTACTGTGCTCCAGGTCCCAGGTCCGAAGCGCGACCGAGTCCTTCCGCGCACTCTGCTGACCTATCGCCGCGATCCGCTGGGTTTTCTAACCCGACTGGCGCGCACCTACGGCGACATCGCGCGCTTCTATTTCGGACCGCAGCAGGTCTGGCTGCTGAATCATCCCGACTACGTAAAGGATGTCCTGGTCACCAATAACCGCAAGTTGAAAAAAGGACGCATCCTCGAGCGCGCCAAGCAGGTGCTCGGCGAGGGCCTGCTCACCAGCGAGGATCCGCTGCACCTTCGCCAGCGGCGGCTGATGCAGCCAGCTTTCAAGCACGACAACATCGCTGCTTATGCCAGGCTGATGGTTGATTACGCCGACAATTGGCAGCAAAGCTGGCGCCATGGCGAAACTCGCGATATTCACGCCGAAATGATGGGTCTGACCCTGGCTGTGGTTGCCAAGGCTCTCTTCGGTACTGACATTCAGGACAAGTCGGGCGAAATCGGCGACGCTCTCAACGCTATCATCGACGTCTTCGATTTCGTCATGCTCCCGTTCTCGGACATTCTCCAGCATCTTCCTTTGCCACAGGTCCGCCGGATACACAAAGCGCGGCAAAAGCTGGACAGAATCGTGTATCGCATCATCGAAGAGGCTCGTGCGCGTGCGGCTGGGCAGACCGGCTCGCGCATTGATCTCCTGTCCATGCTTCTGGCCGTGCAAAATGAAGCCGCAGAAGATGGCGATGGAAGCGCCGGTGGAATGAGCGATGAGCAACTGCGCGATGAATGTGTGACGCTGATCCTCGCCGGACATGAAACCACCGCGGTGACCCTGAGCTGGACCTGGTATTTGCTTTCGCAGAACCGCGCCGCAGAAGCCAAGCTGCACGCGGAATTAGACTCTTGCCTGGGCTCGAGGCTGGCGACGGTGGAAGATCTCCCGCGTCTCACCTATACCCGGCGCGTGCTGGCGGAGTCGATGCGGCTTTACCCACCCGCCTGGGGAGTTGGCCGCAAGACTCTAGAGCCCTATTCGATCGGTGGCTACACCATTCCCAAGGGAGCGATCGTGCTGGTCAGCGAGTGGGTGATGCATCGTGATGCGCGCTTCTTCCCTGATCCCGAGGTCTTCGATCCCGATCGCTGGAGCCCCGGCGCGCGCGAAACCCGCTCCAACTTCGCTTATTTCCCATTCGGCGGCGGACCGCGCCAGTGTATCGGCGAAGACTTCGCCTGGATGGAGGGCACGCTGCTGCTGGCGACCATCGCACAGAAATGGCGCCTGAGGCTGGTTCCCGGTCACCCCGTCGAACCCAAGCCGGTGATCACGCTGCGGCCAAAATATGGGATAAAGATGAGCCTGGAGCGAAGGTGACGTGGCGAGGCGTTTTGCTTCCGCTAGCCCCTCAGCTGCGAAACAGAAAGCCCACCATCATTACTCCGGTGAAGATCATCACCACTACTAGAACAAACAGCACACCAGCAGCGAAGAAGGAGATCACGTCGAATTGCTTGCGCATGGAGAAGGCAAGCCGGCCCATGCCATAGACCTCGGCTGCCCCGTAGAGCGGAATCAGCATGCATCCCAGCGCCCGGGCATGTGCGAATCGCGGCGAAACGATGAGGAACGCCAGTGTGGGCAGGATGGCAATCGCCGGCAGAAGCACCAGCGGGGCTCCCACTAGAAGCGAATTCTCTCGTTCCTGCCAGCTAGCCTTGGTTTGCGACATGGTTGCTCGTTTAGATGCGAGAAGGCGGCCTCCGTTCCCTCAGTTTTATCTGTGTGGCGCGGACATCCCTGTGTGGCGCGAACACTCTTGTCGCGACGTCCGCTGCTCTCTGTAAAGAGCACATGCCCGAAGGTGACCGCTGCTCGCTCATCGAATACAAAGATCCTTCGCCCACTCGGGCTCAGAATGACCCAAAACGCTGCTCAGCCAAACTCGGGACAACAATGCTAGCGCAGCAGAATCCAGGGCCGCGGACAAGAGTGTCCGCGCCACACCAAATCTATTTCTCCGCTGCGTAAACCGTTTTACCCCCGATCACCGTCCGCAGAACTTTCGTTCCCAGGATTTCCGCAGGCGCGATCTTGGTGATGTCACGGTCGAGAACCACGAAATCCGCTAGCTTTCCCGGGGCAAGGAATCCTTTATCCTGCTCTGCGAATTCGGCGTAGGCGGCGCCCACAGTATAGGCCGCAATCGCCTCGTCGATGTTCAGCGGCTCGCCGTAGACATATTGCTTCGTGCCTGCTTCGTTCTTGCGCGTAACGGCCACATAGAGCCCGCGAAAGGGAGTGATCGGCTCGACGGGAAAATCCGTGCCGAAGGCCAGAGGCACGCCGTTGCGTGCGAATCCCTTCCAGTCGTAGGAGAACCTGGCACGCTCCGGACCGATTCTGGCTTCTGCCCAGTTCATGTCAGTGAGCAGATGACTCGGCTGCATGGAAGCGATCACGCCCAGCTTGCGAAAACGGTCAATATCGCCAGGCGCCAGCACCTGCGCATGTTCGATACGAAACCGGAGCCGCTTGGAATCCGGCGCGGCAGCCTCGGCAGCCGCGAACGTCTTCAGCGCCATATCAACTCCCCGATCCCCGATGGCGTGAAACCCGATCTGAAAACCGGCGGCAGCGCGCTCTTTTGTCATGGCATCCAGCTTCGCCTGCTCATATTGCGGCAAACCGGAATTTCCCGGATCGTCTGTGTACGGCGCCAGCATAGCAGCCGTGCGCGATCCCAGCGAGCCATCCATGAAGCCCTTCAGCATGCCGGTGTGCAGCATGAGATCGGAATGCGGATGATGGTCGCGCCGCTGCTTGAGTTCTTCGATTGGTGCCTTGAACGGAAGCCATTCCGATATACGCAGCGTGAGCTTGCCCTCGCGCTTCAGTTGTTCGCAGACCAGAAAATCTTCCCACTCGGAGTTGTCTTGTGCCGAGGTGACGCCCCAACGTGCCGCTTCCTCGAACACCAACTCCAGGCCCCGCCGGCGTTGCGCTGCATTGGGTTTGGGAATCTTCGATCGTACCAACTCCATCGCGGGGGCCTCGCGCAGTATGCCGGTGGGTTCACCCTGCGCATCGCGATCGATCTTGCCTCCCGGCGGAACGGCGGTCTTGCTGGTAATGCCCGCCAGCTTCAGCGCCTCCGTATTCGCCACTGCGATATGACCATCCACGCGGCCAAAGATCGCCGGATGCCCAGCAGTGACGGCGTCCAGATCCTGGCGGGTGGGAAGCCTCCCGTCCAGCCAAAGCGTGTGATCCCAACCTCGGCCCTCGATCCACTCGCCGGGCCCAGCCTTCTGCACGTGCGCAGCGATTCGCGATTTCATGTCGTCGAGCGATTTCGTGCCCACCAGTTCGACCTTCAGCCTCTCGAAGCCGCCATAGGCGAGATGCACGTGAGCATCGTTGAAGCCGGGCATGACGAAGTGTCCCGCAAGATCGACCACAGCAGTCTTCATGCCTTTGAGCTTCTCGATGTCCGCATTGCTGCCTACGGAAATGATGCGGCCATCGCGGACCGCCAGAGCTTGCGCACGTTCGGCAGGCACGGCAGATACACTCTTCGCGTGGCCGATGTATCGTTCCAGGAGGCTCTCACCCGGAAATATGTCGCCGTTGACGAAGATGATCTCCGCCTCTGCGGCAGCATTCGCGGACTCCATCTGCGGCGGCTTTTGCATCCCATTCAAGCAAAGGAGAATACAGCAGAAGTAGCAGATCATTTCCCGTCGGCATTTGTGGGCCCACGCCGCGTTGGGGCGGGCACCCCGCTCAGCGCCAGCACGCTCAGCAGAATACGCTTCAGTCCCAAATCACGCCCCGTTGGGTCATACCATTCGTTGATGGTGTGCGCTCCACCGCCTTGCCCGCCGCCACCGATGGCCAGCGCCTCGTAGCCCAGCGAGATGGGAATGTTGGCATCGGTAGAAGCCCGCTGCACACGCGCGCGATTGCCCAGATGTTGATCCACGGCGTGGATCAGGGTGTAAATTCGCGCATTGGGATTGAGTTCTGCCGCCGGCCGGTCGCCGATCAGCTCGATCGTGTAGCTCAACTCGGGATTTCCATTGCGGCTCCCGGCCTGCTTTTCCAGCGATCGCGTTGCCTCGGCAACCGCAGACTCCACTGCCGAGCGCAATACTTGCTCCAGCCGCTCGATCTCGTTCACGGAAGCGGAGCGAATGTCCACCCGCATACTGGCCGACTCGGGGATGGAATTCACCGAAGTTCCACCGCTGATCACGCCTACGTTGAACGTCGTCTTGGGGCTCAGCGGCACCGGAACGCGGCTGAATTTATCGATCGCGCGCGCCAGCACGATGATGGGATTGGGAACACCAAACTCGCTCCAGGAGTGACCGCCCGGACCGCGTACCGTCACCATGAAACGGCGACTGCCGAGAGCCTGGGTCACCACGCTGTCCGTACCCGCGCCGTCAATCACCAAAGTGGCGGAGATTCGATCCTTCCACGGTGATTGCGAGAACAGGAACCTCATCCCTCGCACGTCGCCTTCGCCCTCTTCGCCCACGTTTCCAACAAATAGAATCGGAGCAGAATGGCGAATCTTCGCGGCCTGCAGCGTTCCTGCCAGCGCCAGCATCGCGGTGACTCCGGCGGCGTTATCGGAGACCCCCGGTCCGTAGAGACGCTCACCCTCACGGCGCGCATCCACTTTGGTCCTATCGGGGAAAACGGTATCGATGTGCGCCGTCACCGCCACGCATTTTGATGGCGAGGGATCCAACCCCGGACTCAATCCGACCACATTTCCAACTTCGTCGATGTCTACCTGTTCCAGGCCCAGACTGGAAAACTTTTGCTTAAGCCACTGCGCCCGCTGTGCCTCACCGAAAGGGGGTGCGGGAATGTTGGTCAGCTCAAGTTGCAGATCGCTGAGTTGTCTCTGATGTGCTTGCAGCCAGTCGAAACCGGCGTGCACCTCAGGCAGGCTGGCAATGCGCGTGACCTGCTGGCGCGCTGCCGCTGCCGAAGGCGCCTCTGCCCTCGATACGGTATCGGCTGACGGAGTAGGACCCATAGACAAGATTAGCGATATTACAACGGCAATCGCGCACCGGTATAGCTCAGTCGTTGTCGCCACCCTGCCCTTCTTCCAACCCCTAGTTTCGCATGCGCAGGTTGGTGCGCGACAGGCGATCTCGCCTGTCCACAAGATTCAAGACTGTCATCGCGAGTGGTTTTTTACCGAGGGAGATCTGCAGTTTTCAAGGTCACGTGGGAACGAACGTTTTCCTCAGATCAGGTCGAGCGCAGCTCGACTTGCGGTAACGTTATCCTGAGCGACGACGCGGCGAACCACTCCGCGTCCGAGTCGAAGGACCTCGCGGTTGAATTTCAAAGAGCGCCTAACCTAATTCCCCCCGGCTCGCGCGCAGTGAGACCTCAGAAATTCCACCAGCTCGTTCGTTAGCTCCCTTTGATGCCCAACCAGCAAATGCCCGCCATTTTTGTATCCGACAAAGCGCGCACCCGGGATGTGATCGGCCGTATAGCGAGCGCCGGCAAAGGTCCCATACCCGTCGTTCTCAACGCTGATGGCCAGGGTGGGAACTCGTACGTGCTCCAGGTCGACGCGGGGCAGCGATGTTGCAATCGCCCCATCGTTGCGCAGCCCTTGTTCCCGCGGACTGATAGGTAGGATATGTTCGAGCATCTGCAGCACAGCCTTTTGCTCCTCGGCAGGAGCCCGCTTGAAGTCGGCCATCGGCGTAGCCAGAATTGTCTGGATCATGGTGTCGCGGCCCAGCTTCATCATCGCCCAGAAGACAAAATCAGATTTCAGACTGGCATCCAGGATTCTCGCGACCACCGCGGGTGGTCTCCTCGGCTCAGATGCACGTGGCGCATAAGCCAGAGGAACAAGCAGCACCATCGCCGAGCAGCGCTCAGCATGGCGCAGGCAAAATTGGATCGTGGAGGGTCCTCCCGCGGAGGCTCCGATGACAGCCGCGGTGCGCACTCCCAGTGCGTCCAGCAGACACGCATGTGCGTCCGCCTGCGCCGCAGGCGACGCATCCTGAGGAAGCGGGGTTCGCAGATAGCCAAATCGCGATGGCGCGATCACCCGGAAGCCCTGACCGCTCAGACCGCCAAATGCATCCAGCCCCTGATCGAATCCCCCGCCTGCACCGTGAATTATCAGGAGCGGAAGACCGTGGCCCACTTCCGCATACTGAATCGGACCGCAAGCAGTGTTCACAACCGTGCTGCCCGAGGCAATCCGTGCCCGCGCCGCTCGAATGTCTCGCTGGTACGAGGAGTAGATAAAGGCGCTTGCGCCGAGCACGGCGAGAACTGCACACCACAGCACTCGCACAAGGCTTCGTCGGCTCCGCCCGGCTTCACCTGCACCCATTGGAGCATAACGCTCCCTGTGAAGGATCTCCGCCATACATCAAAGCCTATCCACAATCTCGCCGAACACCCGTGACCGCCAGCACGGCCTTCCGTGATCCAGCCGCGTTCTGCCGGGCGCTAGTTGCTAAGTGCCGAGTGTTAATTGCTGTTGCTGAGTGCTTAAAAAAAAGCCGCCCCAACCCGCGGAGCGGCTAAGCAGGAGGAAGCGACCCTTATCGGCCAGTTAAATCCATGATCTCTGTTACAATCCGCATTCCACTCTCGTATCCGCCTTCCACTTTACGGTTCCAGATCACCAGCGCCCTCTGTGCTCCGCAGGGATGCAGCACGCGAATCTCGCGCCCAATCGGCATCCCCGGATAGCGATGCATTACGCGCAGGCCATGCGGGCTCATATCCACCAGACGCGCGTGTACCTCAAACAGGCGGTCACCATCGGTCACGTAGACAGTAGCTTCGTCCTCAGCGGGGACGCGATCCTCATTGCGCTCGCCCAGTGGCATACGGGCGATTCCCAGCAGCGACTCAAAATCAGAAGGAGAGGCCATAGACAGATTCGAATCTCCCAAATTCTCTTCCTGGTGGTTCGCTGGCCGGAAGAACACTTCGGCCGGGCAGAGACTATTTGTTTATGGGAGGGTACGAGCGGAACAACACCTGCAGTGTAGCCGACTCTAAGGCCACAGGAAACATGACGTTGGTGAGTTACTTCGGAGTAGCGGAGCCGCTCTCTAAGACTGCGCTCCGGCCGCGCGCACCGGCACACAACAAGCCAGGATCTCTGTCTCGGTGAGCACGCGATCTGAAGCTTTGGCGCGCTCATAAATGCGTTCCACGATCCCATCGTGCGCCTGGATTCCGCGCCGCTCCAGCCAGAAGATGATGTTCGACTTGCCGCTCATGGGACCGATCTCGATGATTTGCTCCAGGCCGAAGTGATGCGCCGGCACACCCGAATAGACACTGTTAGCTAGTTCCAAATCGTTCTTCTTGTAAGCCTTGATCACCGCTGCCGCATGCACTCCCGTTCCGGTTCGGTAGGCATCTTCTCCCACGACCGGGTAATTTCGCGGAATGGGCAGGCCGGTGGCCCGCGAGATCGCCAGGCAATAGTCCTTTAAGCAGGTCAGATCCTGCTTGTCCCAGGGCTCGATACCCATCAGCTTCAGGTTAACCAACATCTGGTCCATCTGGGTATTGCCCACGCGCTCGCCGATTCCCAGCCCACAGGCATGTACGCAATGTGCTCCCGCGATCAGCGCCGCCAGCGAGTTGGCCAGCCCCATGCCGCGATCGCTGTGGCCATGCCAGTCCACGCGGATCTTCTCGCCCGAGGGTTCCACGACTTCGTGGATCACGAAACGCACCAGGTGCAAAACCCCCATGGGGGTGGCATGTCCGGTGGTGTCGCATAGCACAATGGCCCGCGCTCCCGCTTCGATCGCAGCCGTATATAGCCGCTTCACGGTCTCTGGGTCGCAGCGCGTCGTGTCCTCGGTGACGTACATCACTTCCAGACCGAGTGAGCGGGCAAACTTCACTGCCTTTTCGCTGGTCCGAAGCAGGAACTCGTCGGTCCAGCCCTCGGCGTAGCGGCGAATGGGACTGGAGCCGATAAACGTGGCGGCCTCGATTGGAATGCCGGCACGCTGCGAAATGTCGGCGATGGGGCGAATATCGTTCTCGTGCGTGCGCGCCGCGCAGTTGGGCTTGATCGTCATCCGATGCTGTGCAATCTCACGTGCCAGGGCGAGCGAGTGTTCTATGGCACGTGGACCTGCGCCTGGCAGCCCGATATCGAGCATGTTGATCCCGAGCGTTTCCATCAGGTGCAGGATCTCGATCTTCTCAGGAATGGTTGGATCGCGCACCGATGGCGATTGCAGACCATCGCGCAGCGACTCATCGTTCAGCAACACCGGGCCTTTGGGCTTATAGTCCGGCCCGGGAATATTGTTCCAGTCGTAGATAAGTTCGGAGACATTCATGCTCGGCACACCCACATCTGTAAGAAGTGTAGCGCGAATGGACAGGCTCGTGGTGAGAACAAACACCCAGTCTTTCGACTCGGACGGGAATTCCTCCCCGTCCTCCTCAAGATGACAGCTCCTTATGGCTGAATGCTGAGTGCTGGTTGTTGCTTCTTACTTTCCATCCTTCGGCGGCAAGGTGAGTCCAAAGGTCGAGATCTGGCCGCGGCCGGCCACGTTGAGTCCGCGCGGATCCACCGAGTTCGGCAGGTATAGCGTCTTGCAGTGCTCGCAGCGATAGATTTCCGCATCGCGGCCGAAGGTCTTCTCCACATCGCCGCATTCCTGCTCCAACACATCCGCGAGGTAGTACCAGCGCTTAAGGTGCCCACCGCAGAGCTTGTTCTTCTCGTCCTTCTCGTTGCAGGCGCGTTGCCCCGGCTTCTTGATCTTCACCTTGTGATTGGGGAGCTGCGGAATGGAACCTTCTCCGACTTTGGCCTCAATGGTCGCCACGATCTACCTCGCGAGCGCAGACGAATGCGCAGAAATAAAAGCGGGAAACACAGATATTCTACCGGAAGGCGGTAAAGCAATGAAGGTCGCAGGTCACACCGGAACCCCCGGCTGGAGCCTGCCAACGCCAGGCGCAAAGCGGAAGTCACCCACCTGAATGATACGTCGGCGTGAAGTGACTCACGACCTACGCTGCATGCTCGAACGGCTCCTTCATGTATCGGGCCTTGTCGACCTCGATCACCAGAGCCACTTGTGGTTCGTCGCGAAACGGGAACGGCTTGCCCACGTACTTTTGCGAGATCGCATCCAGATGCTTCAAATCAGGATCAGGCCGCTGCTCGACGACCCGCCCACGCAGTTGCACTTCGCTGTAAGGATCCTTCAGGTCGACAATTGAAATTGCAACTCGCGGATCGCGGCGCGCATTCTTCGCTTTGATGGAGTTCTCCGACGTGCAGACCAGGATGTGCTGGCCTTCGCGTCCTAACCACACCGGCGCGCTGTGAGGTGAGCCATCCGGCATGATGGTTGCAAGATGCGCAAAATTACGGCGATCAAGTAAGGCGACGATCTGATCGGTAAGTGCATTTACCATGACAAGCTCCTACTCCTGAGAGATGCGGTTGGCGGAAGTCCCGACACATCAAACCTGACGACAGGTACCCTCCCTTACAACCGCTTGCGAAACAGTGACGCCCGCGACTGCAATCCTCCACGCAAGCGCCTCCCAAGGCCCGGCGCAAACAGAAAATCCACGAAACCCCGCATCTGCCGCGAGAACTCGGTGCCGTAGCCGTACCACCAGACTTTCTTCACAGACGGCAGCAGGTCGGAGTCGATGTACTTCACTCGCACCATCTCCTCCAGCCCCATGCGCCCGTGGGTCCGGCCCAGGCCGCTGGCTTTGAAGCCTCCGTGCGGCGCTTCGCTGATACCGAAGCACGTCACGGCATCGTTCACCATCACTGTGCCGGCATCGAGTTGGGCGGCGAGCTTTTCGCCGCGCGCGCGGTCACGCGTCCACACGCTTGCCGACAGACCGAACTCGGAATCGTTTGCGAGCCGGATCGCCTCGCTCTCGCTGTCGCAGGCCATGATCGGCAGCACCGGACCAAAGGTCTCCTCGCGCATAATGCGCATCGAGTGATCTACGCCTGCCAGCACCGTAGGCGCATAAAAGTTGGGACCCAGCGCGGGCAGCCGCCGGCCGCCTGTCAGCACTCGCGCGCCGCGCGCCACCGCGTCGGCCACATGCTCTTCGACGATTCGCAACTGCCGGTCATGGATCAGCGGACCGACATCTGTTTCCGCATCCAATCCGTTGCCCACTCTCAGCTTCGCTGTTTTTTCCGCGCAAGCGGCAGCGAATTGTTCATAAAGACTGCGGTGCACATAACAGCGCTCGACCGAAAGGCACGCCTGCCCGGCATTGACAAACGCGCCCCACACCGCTCCGGCCGCAGCTACGTCCACGTCAACATCATCCAGCACAACCATGGCGTCCTTGCCGCCCAGTTCCAGCACTACGGGTAACAGGCGCTCCGCTGCCGCCTGGGCTACGCGCTTTCCCGTGGCCACGCTTCCGGTGAAGATCAGCTTGTCGATGCCGGAGGCAATTAGCGCCGCGCCAGTTTCGCCCTCGCCTGCAACTACCTGAAGCAGACCCTCCGGCAGTCCGCCTTTTTCGAACAACTCCGCGAGCTTGAGAGCCACTCCCGGTGTAAATTCCGACGGCTTCAGCACCACGGCATTGCCCGCCACCAGCGCGCCAAGCGTTTCGGTCGCTGGCGTCGAGAACGGGTAATTCCACGGCGAAATGATGCCGATGACGCCGTAGGGTTCGCGAACCAGCTTGCCGCGTTTGGTCTTCATGATGGGATTGCCGTGCGGCACCGCCTCGGGGCGCAGCAGGCGAAAGGCATTTTCGATCAGAAATCGCGCCGCATCGAGCACTACCAGCACTTCCGTCAGTAGCGCCTCGACCAGCGGCTTTCCGGCTTCACGCGTGACGGCCTCGGCCACTTCGTCTTTATGTTGGTGAAGGACTCGTTGAAAGCGGCGGATCACTTCGATCCGCTCACGCAAGGGGGTATCACGCCAGAGCTTCTGCGCGGCGTGGGCGCGATCGACCGCATGCTGTACCTCGGCAGTGCTGGCGATCGCGTATTCGCCAACCAGGGAACCGTCAGCAGGATTGTGCGAGGCCAGGTGCCGCGCGATGACTTGGGGCTCACTCGCCATTAGCCGCAGATTATCCCAGATGAGTAGGATTGGAAAGTTAGCCAAAGCGCCACCCGACCCACCGTCCCACTTCGGACTTACCCATTCCAGTGAGCGCCGCGCCCGTCATCACGAGCGGCTTCTCATGCCGTCAGGGAATCTGCAGTTCTTCCAAAATCACGTGGGAACGGACGTCTCGTCCGTTCAGGTCGAGCGCAGCTCGACTCCTCCGACGTGCAGTCGAGGGCGCCGCGTCGCTCCATTACGCCGGCTGAGTGCTGAATGCATTGCTAAATGTTATTCGCAACCATACTCCACGTTAACCAGATACAGCCCGCCGGCCGGAGCGGTTGCCCCCGGATTCGCGGAGCGATCTCGCGCTCGCAGAATGCGCGTTACCTCCTCCGGCGCTACCGTTCCCTTCCCCACCAGCAGGAAGAGGCCGACCAGATTCCGCACCATGTGATGGAGAAATCCGCTCCCACGCACCGTGTAAATCAGCTCCGGCTCGACGCGGCGAAACTCCGACGAAAGAATCGTGCGCAAATTATTCGGGCCATCCTCGTCGTTCTCCTGTGCCTGCCGCATCCGCTCCACCCGCTCCTCGTCCACCGCTGCAAAGGAAGTGAAATCGTGCTCCCCTACCACGAGGTGCGCAGCATCCCGCATAGAAGCCTCCGCCAACGGATACGGATGGTGATAGACATAGCGCGCCAGAAAGGGCGGGCATACAGCTTCGCGGTAGATGCGGTAGCGGTAGGTCTTGGCGCGCGCCGATCGTCGCGGATGAAAGTCAGCAGCCACCTCCTCCGCTTCCAGAACCCGCACGCTTGCCGGCAGCAGATCATTTAATGCCACGACCACCTTCTGAATCGGGATCGGAGAGTTGGTCACAAAGGAAGCCACCTGGCCGAGCGCGTGAACTCCGGCATCGGTGCGCCCCGATCCTTGCGGCAGAACCTGCTCACCGCTCAGGCGAAAAATCGCATCTGCGAGGGCGCCCTGTATGGTGGGAAGTCCAGGCTGAATCTGCCAGCCATTGAAATCCGTCCCGTCATAGGCCAGCACGAGTTTGATGTTGCGTGTCATTAGTTCTGATCTGCATTATTCATCAGCGGGATCCGTTTTGGCTGGAGGCCTCTCAGGGGCTGAATGTGCCGTCCCTGTCGGGGCTAGTGTTTGCTTCACTTTCTCATTCCGGCACTCAGGTGCCGGGCTATGCCGTGTGTAACTGCCTACCCAGGGTTGCGCCAAGTGATTTCTCATCCTGAATTGGTAGTTCCATTTCAAATCTCAAGAACCGGAAATCGTAAATGTGTTAACCCGATGGCGAGGTCCACGTCAGATATACTGTGAAACTCCCAAATCCTGCGATGCAAGCGTCCTGCCCGCAGAATGTTTGAACCTACCGGGCCAGAGTTTCGTATCCAAAGGTTGACGAATCGGGTTTTGGGAAGTCTTAAGGGAAATTATGTTTTCTTCTGGAGACAGCGGATGCGCTCATACAGTCGTGCTTTGCTTTGGACCAGCCGTCTGGTCCTGGTTTCGGTCTTAGCCCTCACCATATCAGCAGCGCAAGATCAAGCGAGTCAGACCAATTCATCGTCTCTGCCGGCGGCGCCGACTCCGGCGGCGCCTGCTCCCGCACCGGCCCCGGCTTCCACGTCCACTGCGACGGGACTGCCCGACTACTCTAAACCGCGCTCGCACATCTTCAACGTTATCGCCCCTTATTCTCCCCGCCACGTGGCGCCGCCGAGTTTTACCAACAGCTCGCGCATCGACCAGGTGTTCCGTAACGGCACGATGTATCTGTCCATGAACGATGCGGTGGCTCTCGCGTTGGAGAACAATTTGGATCTAGCCATTGCCCGCTACAATCTGTCCATCGCCGATACGGACATCTTGCGCACCAAGGCAGGCGCTTCCTTTCGCGGCGTCAACACCGGCCTGGTGCAGGGCACGCCCGGAGGCGGAGTAGGCGGATTCGGTAGCGGTGCTTCAGGTCCGGGCGCGGGCGGCACCACAACGGCGGCAGGCGGTGCCGCTACCGGTGCGGGTGGAATCGTGATCTCGACTCTGGGTGGCGGCCCCACCACTCCCATTTACGATCCCTTTCTCAGCGGCACAGTCCAGTTTGAACGCGCCACTACACCACAGGCCAGCATCCTGGCCGGCGCGGAGCAACTCACCCAGAACAACACTCTCGCAAACTTCACCTACAACCAGGGCTTTGCTACCGGTACAACCATGGCCGTGGGCTTCAACAACTCACGTGTTACCACGAACAGCTTGTTCAACTCTCTCAGTCCGCAACTGGGCAGCAACTTTCGCCTGACGGTCACGCAGCACTTGCTGCAGGGTTTGGGCTGGGGAGTGAACACCCGCAGCATCAAGATCGCCAAGAACAATCGAGAAATCTCTGACGTCGCGTTCCGCCAACAGGTAATTGCCACTGTGGTTCAGATCCAGAATATCTATTGGGACCTGGTCAACGCCTACGAGGACGTGAAAGTGAAGGAGCGCTCTCTGGCGCTGGCGGAGAAAACACTCGCCGATAATCGCAAGCAGGTGGAGATCGGAACCCTGGCGCCGATCGAAATCGTGCGCGCGGAATCGGATGCTGCCACTCGCACCCAAGACCTGATTGTCTCTCAGACCAATTTGCAACTGCAGCAGCTGCTGATGAAGAATGCAATCAGCCGCAATCTCACCGACAATGTGCTGGCCTCGTCGCCAGTCATTCCGACCGACACCATGACCGAGCCTGGCCAGGAGCCGGTGCTGCCCACCGAGGAACTGATCAGCGACGCACTTTCCCATCGCCCGGAACTGGCGCAGGCGCGCATCGACCTCACCAACCGTGCGCTGAACAATAAGGGCCTGCGGAGTGGGCTGCTGCCGAGTCTCGACCTATATGCTTTCTACGGTGGCGCCGGGCTGGGTGGTGATCAGAGCGCCATTGCGACCTGCAGCCCCGCCAATACCAACAGTTTTTGCACTCCCCCCGGCAGCTTTCCCTCGCGTAGCTACGGCGATACCTTCAGCAGCCTGTTCGACACGTCTGCGCCCGACCGCGGCTTGGGCTTCAATCTGACCATCCCTATCCGCAATCGCGCCGCCCAGGCGGATCAGGTGCGTGGAGAACTCGAATTCCGCCAGGCGCAGATGCGCCTGCAGCAGCTCGAAAATCAGATTCGCATCGATGTACGCAACTCGCAATTCGTTTTACAGCAGAACCGTGCGCGCGTGGAAGCGGCCCTCAAGGGGGTCGCCTTTGGGCGAGAGAACCTGGATGCGGAGCAGAAGAAGTACGCTCTTGGGGCTTCCACCAATACCCTGGTGCTGCAGGCGCAACGCGACCTGGCGCAGGCGGAATCTACCCTGGTGGCTGCCCGCGCTGCTTATGAGAAATCGCGGGTGGACCTCGACCGCGCCATCGGCCTGACGCTGCCGCATATGGGGATTGAAATGGCCGACGCCGAGACTGGGCACGTGGAGAAGTCGCCACAGGTTCCAGGAGTAATTCACGCGGAACCCGCGCAGCCGTCGGTCCCACCGGCCACGCAAACTCCGCCTCAGTCGGAGCCGCAGACGCAGCCGAAGTAACCACAGGCGCCGGTTTCCCGCCCGGGCATCGGCCCGTTCGACAGACTCTGATCTGGTCGAATGGCCATTATGAGTTTTCGTACACGAACCTGAGACCCGGTACCGCAAGGTGCCGGGATTTTTTGTGTCAAGGATGTACTATTGTTTGTCACCCAGGCCGTATGCCAAAGCTGCCAGTTCCCGGTGCCGCGAAATCCGATTTCACTACCTTGCCGGAAAATCTGCCTCGCCCGGTGGACGATGGCGCCGCGTCACATCTCACAAACTTAGTGATTCCTTCCGTCGCTCTGGATTCCACCATGGGAGGTGCGGTGGACCTGTCACGGGTGCCGGGGCGCGCGGTTGTGTTCGCGTATCCGAAAACCGGCAGGCCTGGACAGGTTCCACCTGCTCCCGACTGGGACATGATTCCCGGCGCGCGGGGCTGCACTCCTCACACCTGCGGCTTCCGCGATCTCTATGGCGAGTTCACGATGCTCGGCGCCCGGATCTACGGCCTAAGTACGCAGACCAGCGACTACCAGCAAGAGATGGTCAAACGGCTGCACGTCCCCTTTCCCGTGCTGAGCGACTCCGAGTTGCGCCTGATGCGAGCTATGCGCCTGCCAAATTTCAAAGTGGCGCGCCAGACCCTGCTTAAGCGACTGGCATGGGTCGCCGACGATGGCAAAATCGTGAAGGTGTTTTATCCTGTCTTCCCCCCGGATAAGAATGCAGAAGAAGTGCTGGAGTGGCTGCGCGCCAATCAGCCCAGGATCAAGAAACCCCGCAGCCAGGCGAAAGAGCGCAAGTGAATT